>CAMAGM010000005.1 GCA_945833995.1 uncultured Prevotella sp. | reverse complement strand
GCATGGCCGTATTGGTCATGCCCTTAACCCTTTATACATATATGGAAGAAAGAAAAATGATTTATTTGTGTCTGGCGCACATGAGCGAGGACGGAATGGAACAGAAATATGTCAAAGAGGCCTTTGATACCAATTGGGTTGTCCCTATGGGGCCAAACGTGAACGCGTTTGAACAAAGTCTTGAGGACTTTGTCAACCTTAACGTTGACCTTGGCCTTAACCTTGGCAGGAAGGTGGTGTGCCTTTCGGCAGGTACGGCGGCGGTGCATCTGGCTTTGTTGGCTTGTGGCGTGGGACAGGGGGATGAGGTGATTGTGCAGAGCTTTACTTTCTGTGCATCTTCACACCCTATCACCTACCTTGGGGCTAAGCCTGTGTTCGTGGACTCTGAGCCTGAGACATGGAACATGGATCCTGAGCTGTTGGAGAAAGCTATAATTGACCGCAAGGAGAAGACGGGCAAATATCCGAAAGCGATTGTGCCTGTGGCTCTGTATGGCATGCCTTATCAGATTGACAAGATTATGGCGATTGCTGACAAGTATGGCATTCCTGTGGTGGAAGATGCTGCCGAGGGATTGGGCTCGCGATTCAACGGGCAGGTGCTGGGTACATTCGGAAAGTTTGGCGTGCTGAGCTTTAATGGCAACAAGATGATTACTACCTCTGGTGGCGGAGCGCTGATCTGCAACGGCGATGCCGTTGCAGAAATTAAAGAATTAAAGGATGAAAGAATTATAGTTCGTACTGCACAGGAGAATGCGAACACCATAATGTGGTATGCTACTCAGGCGCGCGACGCTTATCCTTATTATGAGCATACTGCCATAGGATATAACTACCGCATGAGCAATGTGTGTGCAGGTATAGGTCGTGGACAGATGACAGTGCTGAATGACCATATCGCTCATCATAAGCATGTGCAGAGTCTGTACGAGGAGCTCATGAAGGACGTGAAGGGCATCACTCTTCACGAGCAGCCCACAAATGAGGAGTTAGGACTGAGGAATGAGGAATGCCCAAGGTATGACTCTAATTATTGGCTCTGTGCCGCAACTATTGAACCTACGGTGAGAATCAAGGGACAGGAGAATGCGTATAAGGAGGTGATTAAGACGGCAGTGGGTGGTGCTGCGGGAGTTATTAAGTCTGTGGATAGTGCAACTACGGATTGTCAGCCTAACGCGAACGTAGAGGCATTGCGTGTGTTCATGCTAAACAAAAAGGTTGAGTGCCGTCCTGTATGGAAACCGATGCATTGTCAGCCCGTTTATAGAAACGGAGCTGTGGTTTCAGAGGTTTCAGAGGGTTTGAAAGTTTCAGAGGGTCCGAACATGGTAGCCTATGTCAACGGCGTGTCGGAGTCGATATTCAAGGTTGGTTTCTGTCTCCCTGCCGGCCCATACGTCAGCGACGATGATGTGCGCTATATTGTGGATTGCATAAAAGAGGCGATAGTCGCAGAGCGATAAAACCCACAATAAAACGCAAGAAGCCCAATCCCTTAATAGTAAAAAAAACACCGAACCAAAACAGGGAGCTAATACAAACAAGAAAGCCAATTGCCTTATTATCAAGGTATTTATCCAAAACGAAAAAAGTAGCACGCTATAAATAGCATACTACTTTTTACCAATTTCTGTAAAATTAAGAGCGGAAAGTGAGGGATTCAAACCCCCGATACCCGGAAAGGGTATACCGGATTTCGAGTCCAGCGCATTCGGTCACTCTGCCAACTTTCCTTATGTTTTCGCGTGCAAAGTTACAAACTTTTATTGAAACTACCAAATTATTCGAAAGATAATTTTGATAATTTTGATTTTAGCGTCTCTGACTGCGACTTGCGTATGGCAAGACGTATCTCGCAAGTATTGTCGAATGTCTGACTTACAATGCGTGGTTGCATGTCCTTGACTATGCGCATGACATCGTTCATCATAGGATAGGTGAAACTGTAGGTTATCTCATCCTCAACGAGCCTTGTCTCTATGTCGGCATCGGCTATTGCCTCGGCAGCTGCGGTCTTGTAGGCTACGATGAGACCACTTGTTCCAAGAAGTACGCCACCAAAATAGCGTATGACCACGACAAGGATGTTTGTCAGCTCATTGCTGTTGATTTGTCCGAGTATAGGCTTTCCTGCCGTGCTGCTGGGCTCGCCATCGTCGTTGCCACGAAACTCAGTCCGTTCAGGTCCAATCATATATGCCCAACAGACATGCCTGGCATCAAAATATTTCTTTCTGTAGCCGGCAACAATCTCCTTCACCTCGTCAACAGTTTCCACATGATGGGCGTAGGCGAGGAACTTACTTCGCTTTTCAGTGATGT
Organism: uncultured Prevotella sp.; assembly: GCA_945833995.1. Lineage (GTDB taxonomy): Bacteria > Bacteroidota > Bacteroidia > Bacteroidales > Bacteroidaceae > Prevotella. Next base: position 39,949 of record CAMAGM010000005.1, on the reverse strand, counting down.
AGCCCTCGCCTACTTTCTTTTCAGATATTGTCTTATAACTATCCAATTTATCCACTTAATCGCTTAACTTATGAATGATGAGTCCAGAACGCAATTTCGGCTCAAACCAAGTTGCCTTTGGCGGCATGATCTTGCCACTGTCGGCAATATCCATGATTTGTTGCATGGACACAGGATATAGAGCCAATGCCGCACGCATCTCACCACTGTCAACACGACGTTTCAGTTCACCAAGTCCACGCAGACCACCAACGAAGTCGATACGCTGGCTTGAGCGAAGGTCCTTGATGTTGAGTATCTCGTCGAGAATGAGTCGGCTTGAGATATCAACGTCAAGTACGCCTATTGGGTCGTTGTCGTTGAAAGTGCCTGGCTTTGCCTTAAGGCTATACCAATGGGAATCGAGATAGAGCGAGAACTCATGCAGCTGCTGTGGCTTATAAATCTCTGTACCCATGTCGGTTACATCGAAATTGCTCGACAAACGGCTCAGGAATTCCTCTGAGGATAGCCCATTGAGGTCCTTGACAACTCGGTTGTAGTCAAGGATGGTAAGTTGCGATGCCTGGAAACAAACCGCCATGAAATAGTTGTATTCCTCATCACCCCGATGGTCGGGATTCTGCTTTGCCTTCTCAGCGCCAACGAGAGCAGCCGCAGCTGAACGGTGATGGCCATCGGCTATGTAGAGGGATGGCATCTTGCGGAACTCCTCAGTAATCGTAGCGATGTCAGCATCGTCGGAAACGACCCACAACTTGTGGCCAAATCCATCTACTGGTGCGATAAAATCATATTCTGGTGTGGTTGCGGCATAGCGCATGATGAGTGCGTCGAGAACCGCATTGTCAGGATAAGCGAAAAAGACCGGCTCAATGTTGGCATTGTTTACACGGACGTGTTTCATGCGGTCTTCCTCCTTGTCGCGACGTGTCAGCTCGTGTTTCTTGATGGTGCCATCGAGATAGTCATCGACAAAAGCACCAACAACGAGACCATACTGTGTCTTGCCATTCATGGTTTGGGCATAGATGTAATACTGTTCCTTGTCGTCTTGAACAAGCCAGCCTTTGTCCTGGAACTTCTGGAAATTCTCGGCAGCTTTCTCATAGACACGTGGATCGTATTCGCTTGTCCCTACGGGGAAGTCAATCTCAGGTTTGATGATGTGGTAGAGACTCTTCTCGTTGTCGCCAGCCTCCTGACGCGCTTCCTCAGAGTCGAGCACATCGTAAGGACGTGACTCCACTTCCTCAACATACTGTTTCGGAGGACGGATACCCTTGAAAGGTTTAATTGTTGCCATAGTTATAAAGGTTATATAAATTAGGACAGATATTGAATGAGGGGTGAGGAAAGACTTTTTCCGCCACCCCTCCATTCATTTAGTTTACTTTAAACTTAGTACAGCCATCCTTGAAGAAGGCGTTAATCTGGCATGCTGCGGCAATACCGGCATTGATGTTTGCCTCAGCCGTCTGTGCGCCCATCTTCTTAGGTGTGCTGAAATAGCGTCCCTCAAGCTTTGCGAAATCAGCATCAGCGTCAGGCTTGATGTCGGTGACATACTTGAGGTCAGTACGCTCTTCCATGAGCTTGAGAAGCTCTGGCTCGTTGATGACCTCCTTGCGGGCGGTATTGACGAGGACAGCACCCTTACGCATCTTGCCGACCAAGGCGGCATTGATGCTCTGTTTTGTCTCTGGAGTGGCGGGAATGTGGAGAGAAACCACATCGCAAGTCTCGAAGAGGGCATCCTGGCAGTCAACAGCCTTTACGCCAGCAGCCTCGATAGCCTCCTTTGGACAGAATGCGTCATAGGCATATACCTCCATGCCAAAGCCAGCTGCGATGCGAGCCACGTTGCGTCCGACATTACCGAAAGCGAGAATACCCAACTTCTTACCCTTCAACTCCGTGCCAGCCTTTCCGTTGAAGAAATTGCGTACGGCAAAAACGAGCATACCGAAAACAAGCTCGGCAACCGCGTTTGAGTTCTGACCAGGAGTGTTCTCTGCAACAACATTGTGTGCCGTTGCGGCTGCAAGGTCGATATTGTCATATCCTGCTCCGGCACGGACAACAATCTTCAGGTTCTTGGCAGCGTCGAGCACCTCAGCATCGACCTTGTCGGAACGGATAATCATTGCATCTACATCGGCTACAGCCTCAAGGAGCTGTGCCTTCTCTGTATATTTCTCGAGCAGGACAAGTTCATTGCCCGCAGACTCTATTTCCTTTTTTATGCCCTCGACAGCAGCTGCTGCAAAAGGTTTTTCTGTTGCTACTAATACTTTCATAACGACATTATAATATTTGGAGTTAAGAATTAAGAGTTAAAAATTAAAAATTAAGAATTATGAGAAATAGTTTCATTCGCAGATGCATTTATTTCTTATTTCTTAATTTTTAATTCTTAATTTTTAATTCACAATTTAGTTCTTTGCCTCAAACTCTTTCATGCATGCCACGAGTGCGTTGACACCCTCGATGGTCTGTGCGTTGTAACAGCTTGCACGGAATCCGCCTACGCTACGGTGACCCTTGATGCCAACCATGCCACGCTCTGTAGCGAAGTCGAGGAATGGCTTCTCCAGTTCCTTGTACTCGTCGTTCATCACGAAGCAGAGATTCATCAGTGAGCGGTCTTCCTCAGCAACAGTACCACGGAAGAGCTTGTTGCGGTCTATCTCACCATAGACAATCTCAGCACGCTCCTTAGCCCTCTTCTCCATAGCCTCTACGCCACCATTAGCCTTAATCCAACGGAGGTTCTCGAGCATACAGTAGATTGGCACTACTGGAGGTGTGTTGAACATTGAGCCTTTCTCAACATGTGTGCGATAGTCAAGCATTGTAGGAATCTCACGTGGAGCCTTGCCCAGTGCGTCATTCTTTACGATGACGAAAGTGACACCAGCCATAGACAAGTTCTTCTGGGCACCACCATAGATGCAGTCATACTTGCTTACGTCAACAGGACGGCTCATGATGTCGGACGACATGTCGGCAATCATGCGGACGTTTACGTCGAGGTCCTTGCGAATCTCAGTACCGTAGATAGTATTGTTGGTTGTGATGTGCAGATAGTCAACATCGTCAGGACAAGTCCAGTCCTTTGGAATGAATGTGTAGTTGGCATCGGCAGACGAGGCAACCTCAACCACCTCACCAAACAGTTTAGCTTCCTTCATAGCCTTCTTGGCCCAAACGCCAGTGTTGAGATAGGCAGCCTTCTTGAGGAGGAAGTTATATGGTATCATACAGAATTCCAACGAGGCACCTCCGCCAAGGAATAATACTGAATAACCCTCAGGAATCTGAAGCAATTCCTTCATGAGGGCCTCAGCCTCGTCAACAACGGGCTGGAAATTCTTCGCACGATGGCTTATCTCCATTAGAGAAAGACCTGAACCCTGGAAATCCAAGCACTGTTTGGCTGTGTTTTCAATCACTTCGCGTGGAAGCATTGACGGGCCTGCGTTAAAGTTGTACTTCTTCATTTTGATTGTCTAATTAAATGTTAATGAATTAATGTTTATACTAAGTTTAAAAAAACGTCGGCGAAATTACACTTTTTCTACGAATTGACAAAATTATTTTGCAAAAATATAGCGAAAAGTGCGTTTTATTTGCTATTTGACAAGTTCAACTACCGTTTTTATGCCTTTTATCTTTTCTCCTCGCACATTTTCGAGCAACTCATTGAGCCTCGCTTTAGCAATGGCGGCATAGGCATACCGGTCGTTAACGTCTATTCGTCCTATCTCATCTGAGGCAAGTCCCCCCTTCTTGCAGAGGAAGCCGACAATATCGCCACGGCTTATCTTGTCCTTCTTTCCCTTACCTATATATATGGTTGCCATGCGAGGCTCCGAAGGTGGAGGCAACTCAACAGGCATCTCATAGCTCTCTATGTCGCCCTCAATGAAATCTGGCAGTTGCTCTGTTGGCCCGAGAACGAAGAACGTGCGTCCCGAGGCCTTCCATCTGGCAGTACGCCCTACCCTATGTATGTACCCATCCTCACCAAGCGGCAGATGGTAGTGGACGATATTGTCAACGTCGGGAATGTCAAGTCCGCGCGAGGCAAGATCGGTGCTTACGAGTACATTTGCTGATCCGTTGCTGAACTTGTAGAGCGAGTCCTCGCGCTGCTTCTGCTCCAGCCCACCATGGAAATGGCTTACCGAGAACCCCTCACGGCGCAAATATTCCGACGTACGCTCAACGCCATCCCTATAGTTGAGGAACACGATGCTGCTACTGCTTCCGAATGAGCGCAACAAGCGTGACAGCTCCTCAAGTTTGTCCTTCATGGCGCTACGAACCTCATAGATAGTGACCCTTGACGGAATCTGTTCCTCATCGACGAGGAAATCGAGGCGGCGGGCAGAGTCAAGGCTTATGAAATGCGGTATCTCTGCTGCATCGGTGGCGGAAAGCAACACCCTGCGCTGGAGTCCGGGCAGACGATGAACGAGCCTTGCCATCTCATCGTGGAATCCCATCTCAAGGCATTTGTCGAACTCGTCAATGACGAGCATCCTCACACCATAGGGTGAGATATTGCCTTTTTGTAGGTGGTCGTTGAGACGGCCTGGGGTTCCAAACACTACCTGAGGCATCACCTGCCTCAAAGTACGGTGCTCATCCATGGCGGGACGTCCACCGTAGCAACTCACCGACTTTACCCCGCAAGCCATGGACTTGAGCACGTTGCCCGACTGAAGTGCAAGCTCACGCCCTGGCACAACGACAAGGACCTGCACCTGTGCAGATGTCTCATCAACAAGATGTGCCGTAGGCAATAGATACGCCAAGGTCTTTCCCGAACCTGTAGGCGAGAGAATTACAACGTCGTCGCCAGTTCCGAGTATTGCCTTGCAGGCAGCCTGCTGCATTGCGTTCAACTCCTCGATGTGGAGTTTTTCAAGTACTTTGTCGATTTCCATTATTTGAGTTCGAAAATTCCTGTTGGGGTCTTGCGTTTCAGCACTTCCAGCTCAAAGTCCTTCCCAGCAATGATTCCACTGTTTCTTAGTATTGCCTCTACAGTCTTCCTTGCCAGTTCTGGGTGGTTGTTCTCCTCGCTGAGATGGCATAGCCAAACGCATTTCAGATTCTCTGTGGCATTCTCAACGAGAGCCTCTCCACACTTTCTGTTGCTCAGATGTCCCTGAGTTCCCAGGATACGTGTCTTCAGATGTTGCGGATATGGGCCGTTGATGAGCATTTCCTCGTCGTGGTTAGCCTCGAGAACGAGATAGTTGGCTCTTGAGATGAAAGGCTTTATCTCGTCGGTCACCTCTCCCACATCAGTCACGATGCAAAACGAGACGCCTTCAGCCTCTATGAAATATCCCACGCAGTCAGCGCTATCGTGCGGCACTTTGAATGATGTTACCATGAATTCTCCCAATTGCCTCCTTGTCCCCCTCTCAATGCAATGGGCATTGCGCGACTCCACCTTGCGTGAGACACAATAATTGCGATAGATGCCCTCATGCACCTCTCGGGTAGTATAGACCGGAACGTCAAGCTCACGGCTAATATTGCCTACCGACTTGACATGGTCGGCATGGTCATGAGTGATGATGATCTGCTTTACCTGCGAGAGCTGGAGGCCGTAGTCGCGAAAGGACTTTTTAAGAGTCCTGATTCCTACCCCCGCATCTATGAGCAATCCATCCTTATCTGTATAGAGAAAATAGCAGTTGCCGCTACTGCCACTCCCAAATGATATGAATTTCAGCATTTTCGTTGTTATTTTGTGCAAAAGTAAGAAAAAAATACATTACTGCCAAATGTTTTTGTTAACTTTGCCACGTTTTTAATATTTAATAGTGATTTTAATATGCAAAAAAGGATTTTTTGCCGTATTTATATGGCATTAACAATTTGCTGCACGGCATGTGGACACTCTGATTTGGGCAAATCGCAGGCAGAGGTTGCGGCAAAGGAATTTGCGGAAGCCTATTTCAACTACGACTTTGGCAAGGCAGCACAGTATGCGACCGACAACAGTAGGAAATGGATAGAGTTCAAGGCATCAAACATTGGCGAGGACGACATTGCCATACTAAGGGAACAGGAGAAAGGAGCCACGGTAGAGATAACCGACGCTGACCAATACGACGAGAACAACGCCACGGTTAGCCTCCGCATAAGCAATTTCCTTGAGACAGACACCTTGGGTGGAAAAGGGCATGTAGTTGACGAGGCATCAATCAATCTCCATCTTCAGCTCACGACGGAAGGCAAATGGAAGGTCAGAATGGAAGGCCCACTGCGAAGTGGAAAGTGAAGTCGCGGCTCAAGCGTGGATTGAATATGGGGAAATGCTCGCCCCCATCAGCCTCATAGGCAGGATTGACAGCCTTCATACCCATGTCGAAGCGTAGTATGAAATAGTCGAAATTCATACGGAATCCCAATCCATAGCCAACAGCAATCTGTTTCCAAAACTCGTCAATCTTGAATTGTCCACCAGGTTGGTCAGCATAGTCACGCAATGTCCAGATATTTCCTGCATCGACAAACAATGCCCCATTGACTTTCCAGAAGAGATGGGCACGATACTCAATATTGATGTCGAGTTTCATGTCACCCGTCTGGTTGATGAAATCGATCTTGCCATCGCTTCCCTTGAACTTTCCAGGTCCAAGCTCACGCACCGACCACCCTCGCACGCTATTTGCTCCTCCTGAGAAATACCTCTTCTCAAAAGGCAAGATAGTGCTGTTGCCATAAGGATAAGCAATGCCAAATCCGCAATGCAGGACAAGTTGGTTGTTATAGTCGAACACGATATTGCGGGTGAAATCAAAATCAGCCTTCGCATATTGGGCATAGGCTATACCAAACACCTTGTTCTGTCCATCACTGTTTTTGGGGAAACTGAAGATTCCCGAACAGAGACCGAGGAAGTTTCCCGATGTCTCAACGCTTGCCTTCACAGCATATCTTCCGTTGTTATAGGCATAGCCAAAGCCAAGTTTCATTATGAGAAGATTCTCATAGTTGTATCGCAATATGGCATTCTTGTTCATGTCATCCTCCAGATAGTCTTCCCTGAAAGTATCGGAAATCCATGGCATGAACAAATAGTTTATGTCAAGTAGGTCGATCTGGTACTTATCGTGATGGCCTATGTTCGACCACTTGTATTTCCATGCAAGCGAGAGCACACGGCGATGGTACTCAGGGCGGTTTTGAAGGTCGTACATAAGCGACACCTCCGACTGGGCATTTGTACGCTGAATGAACTCCCTTGAGATGAACGGAGCTATGAGACGTGGAAACGAGAGACTTCCCTCCAAGCTATACTCCACAAAATCCTGATTGCTGTATCCCTCAAGTCCACGTATTGCCTCGTAGGCACCACGGAACTGTATGGACAACACCTCAGAGCCACGGAACAAGTTGCGGTTCTGGTAGGTAAGGGCAGCTGCCGCACCAAGGTCTCCTGCAGTGTTGGTGCCCTCAGGCTCAAAACTTATGGTGTGTGGCTTGTTGGTACTTACCTGGATGTTGCAATCCAAACGTCTGTCCAACTCATTCTCATTAAACCCAATGTTGGTATATTTTATAGCCTGAAGCCTGCCAAACTGGTTGTAGGTGCGACGCAACGCCGAAGAAGAGTAAAGATCACCCTCCTCAAGGAAAGTGCTTGAGCGCAACACGCCAGGACGCAAATGAATCACGCTGTCTTCAGGATTTCCGCTTGAGTAGGTGATGCTCCCTATGCTATACCGAGGATGGGCAATGACAGAGTCGCGCCCTACGACAAACTGGTGGAGGACAAGGGTCAAATCGATGTCCCTGCTGCCTGCCACGGAATCGGCCTGATAAGTTATGTAGTCCTTGTGGAAACGGTAGTAGCCACTGTCGGTCAACAATTCCGTTATGCGCTTACGCTCATCATTCATCTTGTTGACATCAAACCGCATACCGTCGGTGAGCAGTCTTTTGTCGGCTCCATCTACGTCAAGGATACGCCGAATGACAGTGTCACGTATGTCGTAGTTTACATGCCTTATGTAGAACGGCTCGCCAGGATGCAGTGTATATTTTACATTCACTTTCTTGTTTCCCTTCCTGACAACATTCGCATCCACGCTTGAGGAAAGATAGCCCTTGTTGCATAGTGCCATGCGCAAATCGTCACACGACTTGCACGTCAGTAAGGAATCATAAATCACTGGTGCCTCACCCATTGCCATCAGCGTCTTGTTAATCCATTTCGATGTGTCGCGACCGGCAAGCGAGTAGGTAGCCAAAGGGATTTTCATTGTCGCGAACCAACGGGAGTTTCCCTTTTGTCGGACATAGGACTTCAATTGGGAAGCGTTTATGTCGTCATATTTGCCGTCAGCCTTCAACTCCACTTTGTTGAGGAGGAAGCTGTCGTCATCGACATATTTTGTCGTCGAGCACGAAGCCACGACGAACACACCTATTATAATAAATATATATGTTCTGAAATGCATTATTCTTCAAAATTGTTGCAAAGTTAAAACTTTATTTGTAACTTTGCTGCAGTTTTCCGAACTTTTTAGCATTTTATATGAATATGATTAGTAAAAACATGATAAAAATGGTCCATTCGCTTGAAATGAAGAAAAACAGGAAGCGAGAAGGACTATTTGTAGCAGAAGGGCCAAAAGTGGTTGGCGACATGCTTGACAGCTATAGGGCGCACGCCATTATAGCCACTGACGAATGGCTTGCCAAACAAGCCTCAGGGACTACGGGCCTCGACAAGACATGCAAATGGACTGCCGAGGCATGGGGAGTGGTGACCGTAACGGAAGAGGAACTGCGACGCACCAGTTTCCTCCAGCATCCGCAACAAGTCATGGCACTATTCCAAATGCCCGACGAATCCGATATTGCTGATGTGGATCCTTCAAGTCAGCTATGCCTTGCATTGGATGGCGTTCAGGATCCTGGAAATCTTGGAACGATAATACGCATTGCAGACTGGTTTGGCATTGACCACATATTGTGTAGCAAAGAGACCGCTGACGCATACAATCCCAAAGTAGTGCAGGCAACGATGGGAAGCCTTGCCCATGTCCACCTTCACTACATTGACCTAAATACATTCATAGCCCAACAATCAGGTAATGTGCCTATTTTCGGCACATTTCTCGATGGCAAGGACATTTACTCAACACAATTGTCACAGTCGGGAATAATAGTAATGGGCAACGAGGGAAACGGTATCAGCGACTCTGTCAGTGAACTAGTATCACACAGACTTCTCATACCCGACTTCCACGAAGGCAAGTCAGCCGAGAGCCTCAACGTTGCCATTGCCACAGCCATTGTTTGTTCAGAATTCCGCAGGAGAGGTTAGCCTGCATTATTCATACTCGTTCCTACTGCAAGGTCTAACTGACAGCACATCAGCGCGGTGCTCGCTCTTCCTCTTTAAAAGTAGGATTTACTACATTCTGCATCGTCATCGCTGTGCTCACGCTGATGCACTGCCATTTAGACCTTTCGTGACGGAACAGTATGAATAATGCAGGCTAGAAGCGCCAGCGGGTTTGTAGTTCAATGGTGCATGCCGAGGAAGCAGGGATTTGTTGCAAATCGCTTCCAATAACATCGCGGTCGAAATAGTCGGTAACTCCAGCCTTGGCATAAAAAGTCAGGTTGTCGGAAGGTTTCCATTTAATGTTGAACGCATACCTGATGCCATGCCCGTAGTAAGCAGGCATTGAGAAAGAATATAATGGACCAGCCTCATAAGAATACAGGCGACTGTCATAGTCGTCGGTGAGATAATATTTGAAAGAGGCGTTTAACGAAATGCGCTTCAATGTCAAGCCAACTGACTCGCTGAACATCAAACCGCGGGAAACATCATCATATTGTGACATGGCTGCATCCACTTGGGTTGAGGTACGAAAGACACCATTGTCCCAAACAGCCCCCAAGCGGGCACGTTGGTCAGTTTGCCAGACCAATGGCTTCAACGTTGTCGTAACGGTTTGGTCGAAAGTGTTTTTCTGATGCCTGCGAAGGCGATAACGTGAAAGGAATGTCCAATTTCCAAGTCGGACCATTGATGAAAGGAAGCCATCCATGGACTTTGACGAGGCTTGCGACACTTGATAGCGCGGCCATGGGAAATAGGCATAGTCGAAATAAGCAGTGACAAGGGAGCCATAACGCGGTTTCCACTCCACACCAGCATAAAAACCACTCTCGTTCTGCACCTTTCCACCCTCGCTAAAGGCATAAGAATGGATGGAAGTATATTTCATGGAATAGAAACGATGGAGCAAGACAATATTGAAGCGGCTTGACAGGTTGAGAGTCAAGGCATTAAGCGTTGCAATATATCCCTTGCCATCGACGGCAGTCTCGCCACTTGCATAAATAGGGTAACGACGATAGCCATAGTCAAGACTTACGTTTATGAAATCATGCCCTTGAGGATAGAATCGCCTATAGAGAGTTGCAGTATTTGGCTGAAGCAGACGGTCGAAATGTGTAAAAAGCGCAGTTGCGCCAAGATGAAAGTCATTCCTATCAAAAGTAGTGCCCATGCCAAAGTCTGTTATGGTGGTATTGCGCTTCTTCTCCATTTCGCTGATGGTGCGGTGATAACCCGATGTGAGGACAGTAGCAACGGTGCCGTTGTCGTTTAATGTAGCATCGGCTTTCCTGCAGGAGGCAAAAGCTGTTAGACGTAGTTTTGGCGCAAGGCGAACCGTTGTCGCGGCTCCCCTCATATAGCTTGCCTCCGAGCGTGAGGAGTGTGCACAAATAATGCTTGACGATTTACCGCCGAGCGACTGAAGCATCGACATCTTTCCCAAGCCAAACCCCATGTTGACGACAAGCCCCATGCCTATGCTCACCTTATAGTGTCCGAGAGCAATGGTCTCGAAAGGTCCTATGTCGTTCAACACAAGATAAGGCGAATAATAGTCATATCCAAGATTGTTACGATTTGCCATGAAGGGTTCCCCTGCATCCTGCGATGCTACGAGTCCCACTCTCAGACGTTTTCCGTAATGGAAGTCGTATCTTAGCCAATGCTTGTAAGGATAACCAAGATAGCCATTTATGTCACCCTTACGTTTAAAAGTGGGAATGGAGGCATAGGCAGTCAGCTCACTCTTTCCATACTTGAGAACATTGTCAAGATGGAGTTTTTTATCTACAGCCTTCTCCCCTATGCTTATGAAACATGCCAAAAGCTTCCGACGATGGAAGTCGAGCGACTCAATGGCATTAAGCTCGTTCTTCGACCTCATCTGTCCATAACGGTCAAGATACTCCATAATATCCATGACCTGACGCGAACTTAAAAAGGGAAGAGCCTCCAACTCTTCCCTCGTAGCTGAGTTAATATTGATGGGATGACTTGCCAAATCGTTAAGCAACTCATAGACATCATTAAGTGCTTCTGGCTCAGACTCCTCCTCATCGGCAATGGCCTCATACCATTTTTCCCACTGCTCGGTGTCATCGTCGGCACTAATCAGAGACAAACCACCCCAAAGGAGTGAAAGAAGCACCATCAATCTCACTGTACTATACGCTGCATGTTGAGTTCAGTTATCTTCTCGTCAGCAGAAACCTTTGCCGACACCTTGAAGGTATTGAACGCCCCCTCACCTTCCTGCGAATGCTCAATAGTCTGGTCAACAGAGAAATACACCGTATAGGAGAATGTTCCCTGACCATCGTCAACCTTCTCAATTTTCCAGTCGTTGTTGAGGCGATAGTCTATCCTAACCACATCAGGTGACTGGTGAATTTTGTGCATATAGCTTATGACATCGGTCTTTGACGCATTGGACTTATGTAGGAAACTTGTCAGTATGTTATCGACACATGATGTAAGGGTGACCTCGTCATTAGCAGCCAAGGCATTGAAGAAAGATGAGAAAACACGGTTCATCCTTCCCTTATCGTCGTCATTTACCTTACGCGCATCGATCTGGGCAAAAGCATCATGAGCCTGGTCAACATACATTCCGTCTGAGTGATCCTCAATATATTTCTGATATGATTCGGCAGTGTTTTTCTGTGAGGCATCAATCCAATCAAGCGAGTCGATCTTTATTTTTGCCTCTACGCTATGGATGCTGTTTGGGTGAAGCTGCAAATATCTTAGTATGGCACTTTTGGAATTGCTAACCACAGCGTTGGTCCAATCAATATCAACCTTCTTCAACACATCAAGATGACTCATTATTGAATCGCGATGCTCAATGGGAGCATCATTATATGTGTCGAGATAGTTTTGGAGCACGGCGGGCTCTGAACTAAGCATAGCATTCTCGTATGCATCCTGCTCGTTCTGTGCTTTTGACGAATTGTAGTAATACAATCCGACAAAAACAGCGGCAAGGGCTATAAAGAACGCTACAATCCAAGGCATGAGGGACTTTTTCTTTCCCTCTTTTGTATCTACCTTAGGGACAACGATTGGTTCGGCAGGTGTTGTATCGACAACATTCTGCAGAGGACAATGGCATTTGGGGCAAAGAGGCTGGTCGTTGAAGACTACCTCACCACATTCGGGACACTTCACGACCTTCCCAGCAATGCCAACGCCACAACTGGGGCACGAGGCGGCCTTGTCGCTTACCTGATGGCCGCATTCAGGACACTTTATTATTGCCATATTTCTTATGTTTTTTCAATTGTTAATATTCAATCTTCAATTTTTCAATCTTCAATATTCAACCATCAACTAATGCCTATACCTTATTTCCTTCAAGCCATGGTTGCCCATAAAACGGCTTTTATCGACATATCCGTTGACACCTACAAGGCGCCCCTTACAGGTATATTGCCACATGATATAGTCACGGTCATCGGCAAGAATAGGCTCCTTGTCGTTGTATTGCGCGACCATTAGAGGATAGCCGTCAATCTTGCCAACGAGCCATTTGTTGTAGAAATTGGTGAACGTATAGAGCAAAGGTTTTTGCTTGTAGGCTTGCTCGACAAGTGTAAGGAACTTCATCAGCGAGTCGCAGAACTCATCTGTTGACAATCCGCCCTTCGTCTCAATGTCAATCATTGGAATGAGGTCTTGCTCGCCTGGCCTGCATTGGGTCATGAAATTCTCCAATTGCTTCTGCTGTTCAGTCTTCGGACGATAGAAATGGTAGCTTCCAACCTTCAATCCATACCGATGGGCAAGAAGGATGTTGTTCTCGTATTTATCGTCAATTTTGTCACCACCTTCGGTAGCCTTCAGATAGACGTAAGCCATTTTCGTGTTCTCACCTACTGTTTCCCAGAACACCTCACCCTGATAATGGCTGAGGTCAATGCCATGGACGTGAGTACATGTGTCCTCACACTGCTCGTAGATGTTATTTTGGGCTTTTACGCCAAAAGAGAGGGCCAAAAAGGCAAATATCATAAGTTTTTTCATCTTAAAAATCAAATTTAGGTGCAAAGATACAAACTAATAACAAAAAAATTGTATCTTTGCACAAAAAATTCGGAATATGAAATATTTATTAACCGTATTATGCGGAATATTGCTTTTCACAAGCTGTAAGGATGACAATGACGAGCCTTCTGGAGCGCTATTGGACAAGACTGTCATTTTCTATATGGCGGGCGACAACTCCCTCTCGGAAAACATGGGCGACAACATAAGGGATGCGGTTGCCGCTGCCTCTGAGGGTACTGGAGACAGGAACAGGATTGTCATGATTGTGGACAACTATGACACGAAACCCACACAAATTGTAATCAACAACGGCAAGGTGGAGAGTCTTATGGAATTTGACAATGAGTTCTACCTGACAAGTCCGACAATGATGAAGACCCTTCTTTCCTCCGTCATGAATACCTACAAGGCAAAAAGCTATGGGCTGTTGCTTTGGGGACACTCTACGGGTTGGCTTGTGGAGTCAGACACCATTAGGACAAGAGGCTATGGTCCTGACAACAACGGAGGTGGAAGCTCGCTAAACAGCATCTGGATAAACTTCACGACTATGGCAGATGTACTGAAATCATTGCCATCGAAGTTTGATTTCATGATAGGCGACTGTTGTCTCCTCCAATGTGCGGAGGTGGCATACGAGCTGCGCAATTGTGCCGACTACATTATTGGTGCCCCATCGGAGACTCCAGTGTTTGGCATACCATACAAGGAAGCAGTGCCATATATGTTCAGCTCGTCAAGCGACTCATATATGAAGATTGCGGAAGCCATAACTGACAACAAAGTGCAGTCAGACGGAGTAAATTACTACGTACCGTCGTCAGTAATAAAAACATCGGCAATGCAGAATCTCGCCTCTGCCACCAAGAAAGTCATATCACAAGGCCTTTTGCCATATCCTGTCAACACTACGCAGGCAATTTATTACTTTAAATATAGCGGCATGAAAATCATGTATGACATGCAAGATATTTTCCTGAAGAACGTAAGTGCCGAGGCATACGACGAGTGGAAAAAGGCTTTTGACGCTGCAGTTGTTTACAGGAAGCCAAGCTCCAGATGGATCACCTCATACGATTGGACAAAAGATTTCACCGTGGCGGATGACAACTATGGAGGCATGAGCATGTTTTTCCCTATGGAACAATATGACAAGATGTCGAAATACTTGCCAAACGAGCGAATAAGGAACATGCAATGGTATTGGGATGCAGGAATTGACCAATATGCCAGATAAGTATCACACTTCACCTTATTATATATATAAGACAAAATAAAAAAAACAATATATCAGAAACACAATGGAAGAAAAGAAAACCGTTGAAAGTGAGGAGAAGAAGAGCCTCAGCTTTGTAGAACAGATTATAGAAGACGATCTCACCAAGGGTAAAAACGGAGGAAGAATACAAACCCGTTTCCCACCCGAACCCAACGGCTACCTGCATATCGGACACGCCAAAGCCATCGCCATCGACTTTGGAATGGCACAGAAATATGGGGGTGTCTGCAACCTTCGTATGGATGACACCAACCCCCAGAAGGAAGACACGGAATATGTAGAGGCCATCAAAAAGGACATCGAATGGCTCGGATTCAAGTGGAACAAGATTCTCTATGCCAGCGACTATTTCCAGCAACTCTGGGACCTCGCCGTGGAACTCATCAAAGAGGGAAAGGCATACATCGACGAACAGACTGCCGAGGAGATTGCCCAACAGAAGGGCACACCCACACAACCTGGAACGGAGTCGCCCTACCGAAACCGACCCGTGGAGGAGAACCTGCGGCTCTTCGAAGAGATGAACTCGGGAAACATGGAACCTGGAAAGATGGTACTCAGAGCCAAGATTGATATGGCAAGCCCCAATATGCACTTCCGCGACCCCATCATGTACCGCGTACTGAACATACCACACTGGCGTACAGGCAACAAGTGGAACGCCTACCCGATGTATGACTATACCCACGGTCAGTGCGACTACTGGGAAGGAGTGACCCACTCGCTCTGCACCCTGGAGTTCGTAAGCCACCGTCCGCTCTACGACCTCTTTGTTGACTGGGCAAAGATTGCCGGACATGACGACCAGCCACTCGATGACAACCGCCCCCGGCAGATGGAGTTCAACAAACTGAACCTCACCCATATCCTGCTCTCTAAACGCAACCTGCTCGTGCTCGTCAAGGAGGGAGTGGTCAACGGATGGGATGACCCGCGCATGCCTACCATCTGTGGATTCCGCCGCCGTGGCTACAGTCCCGAGGGTATCATCTCGTTTATCGACAAGATAGGATACACCAAGTTCGACGCACTCAACCAGATGTCGCTCTTCGAGGCGGCAGTACGAGACGACCTGAACAAACGGGCTCAGCGCGTAAGTGCGGTCATCGACCCCGTGAAACTCGTCATCACCAACTTCCCCGAAGGAGTGACCGAAACCTATCAGGTCATCAATAATCCGGAAAACGAGGCAGACGGCACCCACGAGATTGAGTTCAGCCGCGAACTATGGATCGAACGCGACGACTTCATGGAAGATGCCCCCAAGAAGTTCTTCCGACTCGGACCGGGCAAACAGGTGAGACTCAAGAACAGCTATATCATCCAGTGTCCCGAAGACATCAACGAGTGTGTGGTGAAGGATGCCGACGGCAACATCACAGAGATTCACGCTGAACTCATTCCCGAAACCAAGACGGGAGAGGCCAACTGCAACATGAAGATCAAGGGAAAGACCATCCACTGGGTGAGTTGCAACCACTGCATAGAAGCAGAGGTGCGCAACTATGACCGACTCTGGATGGTGGAGAACCCGAGAGACGAGGTGGCAGCCTACTCGAAAGCCAACGGCGACGTTAGAGGCATAGAGGCCATGCGCCCCTTCCTCAACCCCAACAGCCTCGAAATCAGGAAGGCCTACGTAGAAAAATGGCTTGCCACACGCAAACCAATGGACTATCTGCAGTTCCAGCGCATCGGCTACTATACCCCCGATCTCGACTCCACTCCTGAAAAGCTCGTTTTCAACCGCACCGTAGGGCTCAAGGACACATGGGCAAAGATAAACAAGTAAATGCAAATAGACGAGGAATACTTTAACAACGAAGAGTTCAGGGAAAACCTGAAAGCATATGAGGATTCCGTCAAATCAGGGCATCCGATATTCCTGGATGCCGATGATTTGACGGACATCGTCGATTATTACAATATGATGCACATGGACGACAAGGCAGAACAGGCAGCAGACTATGCCCTAACGATGTTTCCAGGTGCGTCAGGCCCGATTACGTTCAAAGTCAGGAAATATATTGATGCCAACCAATTGGACAAAGCCGATGAGTTGGCAGAGAACGTGTCGGACAAGGAAATAGACTACAAATACGTCAAGGCTGAGATTTTCCTTGCGAGAAACAACCCCGAGGAAGCGGACATGCTGTTTGACGAGGTGATGGAGGTTGCCGATGAGGAGGAAATGGACAACTGCATACTGGATGCCGCAAACACATTCTTCGACTACAGCTATTTTGAGTACGCTTACAAATGGCTCAAGAAAGTAGAGGATAGGAACACGGATGACTATATAGAGCTGAAAGTAAGGACTCTCAGCTCGTTGGGAGAGATCGATAAGGTTGAGAAAATGCTGAATAAGCTCATCGACAGTAATCCCTTTGATCACAAATATTGGAACTTGATGTCTGGAGCACAGCTTATGAACGACAAAGTGCCAGAAGCATTGACCAGTAGCGAATACTCACTTGCCGTAGCTCCCGATAATCCAGGGGGATTGTTGTCAAAGGCTCAAGTGCTTATGAGGATGTACCGTTTTGAGGATGCAATAGAATTCTATAAGACATACTTGAAACAGTATCCGTCTGATGTCAATAGCTATATGCAAATAGGTTATTGCTACATGAATCTCTCTAAGAATGCCTCAGCGATTCTTGCATACAAAAAGGCTGAAAAATATGCGAACAACGCCCCTGACATCCTGCATAGCATATATGAGAACATCGCCTTGGCATATAGCCACATTGAGAACGCGCCCATGGCATTGAAGTACATTGACAAGCTTGCGAAGCTCAAGAGCAATAAAGACAAATTCCATGCCGCACTACTAAAGAGCTATGTATTTTTGGAGACAGGAAGGACAAAGGAAGGCATCGTGACACTTGCCACGATATTGGAAGCCACCAACTACTCGCCAGTTTTCGTCCTAAAGGTCAGTGTCGTACTATACGAGAATCACCTCATTGATGCCGCCTATATGCTGATGCGTGACAACTATCCTCTGGATGACCCGAATATGCTGTTTGGTTATTCATACTATGCCTTATACTGCTATGACCTTGAAAAGGATGAAGAGTTCCTCAAATACCTGAAGATAGCAATTGAGCGGAATCCCGAGGAAGTGGAGATGGCTCTCCACACCCTTTTTCCCGAAGGCATGAAACCTTCCGAGTATTACGATTATATGAAGAACAAGAAAAATAATTAATAAAATCTTATGAACTTTACATCAAGTCTTTTAGACAACTTGAACTATGGTACGATATTGTTGTTGATGCTGATTGAGAGCACGGTAATTCCATTCCCCTCGGAAGTGGTTGTTGCCCCAGCGGCATACCATGCGGCCGCCGGTTATCAGAACGTGTTCCTTGTAGTGCTTTTTGCCACTATTGGAGCTGACTTGGGAGCAACAATAAACTATGCGTTCGCTTACTATCTGGGCCGTCCGTTGGTCTATAGATTCGTTAGGAGCAAGTGGGGCAAGCTATGCCTGCTCAACGAGGAGAAAGTGATGAGGAGCGAGAAGTATTTTGATGACCACGGTGTGGTAGCTACCCTGACAGGACGTTTGCTGCCTGTTATACGTCAATTGATATCCGTTCCCGCTGGTTTGGCAAAGATGAATTTTGGCAAGTTTATTATCTATACAACTATTGGTGCTGGCGTATGGAACACAATACTTGCTGCCCTTGGCTGGTATCTGCACTCAATAGTGCCGGAAAGTGAGCTAAATGCCAAGATTGACGAGTATTCTGAGTATATCAAGATAGTAATAGTAGCAGCCGTATTGCTTGTGGCAGCCTTTTTTACTATAAAAGCGCTGATAAAGAGGCAAAAAAAGGAGAATTTAAAAAAACACAGCGTATAATTTGGTTTATATCTTTTTTTTATGTAATTTTGCCGATTATTAAAAAATAGAACTGATTATGGCACTAAGAAAGAATCATTTGGTGATTATGGCTGGAGGTGTTGGTAGTAGATTCTGGCCAATGAGTACGAATGAGATGCCCAAGCAATTCATTGACGTTCTCGGCACCGGCAAATCACTGCTTCAGATGACCATTGAAAGATTCGACGGCATCTGTGAACCTGAAAACACGTGGATAGTTACCAACGTGAAGTATGTTGACATCGTAAAGAGCCAACTTCCGAAACTGCCCACCGACCATATACTATGCGAGCCTTGCCGACGCAACACGGCTCCTTGCATAGCTTACGTAAGTTGGAGAATAAAATCCATCGATCCCAAGGCAAATATCGTTGTTGCCCCGAGCGACCATATCGTCACAGACACCGTGGAATTCCGCCGTATAATAAAGGAATGTCTTAAATTCACCGGTGAGACTGACGCCATCGTTACCCTTGGACTTAAACCCACACGCCCAGAGACAGGCTATGGCTATATACAGGCAGACCTAACGTCAAGCTCGCTCCGCAACAAGGAGATATTCAGGGTTGACTCGTTTAGGGAGAAACCTGATTTGGCAACAGCCCAGCAATATATCAAGAAGAACAATTTCTTCTGGAATTCCGGTATCTTCCTATGGAACGTCAGCACGATAGTAAATGCCTTTAGGGTGTATCAACCAAAGATGTCGAAGATTTTTGAGTCCATACTCCCAATATATGGAACAGACAAGGAACAAGAGACTATTGACAAGGTATTCCCTTCATGTGAGAACATTTCCGTTGACTATGCCATTATGGAAAAAGCGGAAGAGATATTCGTATGCCCCTCTGACTTTGGATGGAGCGACCTTGGCACATGGGGCTCGCTATTGACGCAAACGAAGAAAGACTTATATGGTAATGGCTGCATTGGCAATGATATCCAACTCTACGAGTCAAAGAACTGCATGGTACATACACTTCAGGAAAAGAAGGTGATTATCCAGGGACTTGATGGATATATTGTGGCAGAAAACAACGACACCTTGCTGATATGCAAATTATCAGAAGAACAGAGAATCAAACAATTTATAGAACAATAGGATAAATGAACATGACTAAAAAAGTTGCTCTAATAACAGGAATTACAGGCCAGGACGGATCATATTTGGCAGAGTTCCTAATCGAAAAAGGATATGAGGTGCACGGACTTCTCAGACGTTCGTCCTCATTCAACACTGGACGTATCGAACATCTGTATCTCGACGAATGGGTGAGGGACATGAAAAAATCACGATTGGTAAACCTGCACTGGGCAGACATGACCGACTCCTCGTCTTTGATTAGGATTATTGGGGAGACAAAACCAAACGAGATTTACAACCTTGCCGCACAAAGCCATGTCAAGGTCTCATTTGATGTTCCTGAATATACTGCCGACACTGATGCTGTAGGTACGCTACGCCTTCTTGAGGCAGTCAGGATATGTGGACTTGAACATTCCTGTAGAATATACCAAGCGTCAACTTCCGAGTTGTACGGCAAGGTACAAGAGGTGCCACAAAGCGAGACAACCCCATTCTACCCACGTTCTCCATACGCTGTGGCAAAGCTATATGGTTTTTGGATTATGAAGAACTATCGCGAGTCATACAACATGTATTGCTGCAATGGCATTTTGTTCAATCACGAGAGTGAACGCCGCGGTGAGAATTTTGTAACCAGGAAGATAACCCTTGCCGCAGCAAGAATTGCCCAAGGATATCAGGACAAATTATACCTCGGCAACTTGAATTCATTACGAGATTGGGGATATGCGAAAGACTATGTGGAGTGTATGTGGCTCATTCTTCAGCAGCCAGAGCCGGATGACTTTGTCATCGCCACAGGCGAATACCATACCGTGAGGGAATTTGCCACTCTCGCGTTTAAAAATGTGGGAATAGAACTTGAGTGGAAAGGCGAAGGCGTTGATGAGAAAGGCTATGACAAGGCTACAGGAAAATCGCTTGTCGAGGTTGATCCGAAATATTTCCGCCCTGCGGAAGTTGACCAACTGCTTGGAAATCCTGCAAAGGCTAAGGAGAAACTCGGTTGGAATCCGACAAAGACCTCCTTCGAGAAACTCGTAAAGATAATGGTTGAGCACGACCTTAAGTTCGTAAAGAAGCTTTTCCTAAAGGCTCAGATGGCAGAATAAATATGACATTGGACAAGAATTCAAAAATATATGTGGCGGGACACCATGGACTGGTTGGTTCCGCCATTTGGAATAATCTAAGGCAGCGTGGGTACAACAATCTCATAGGACGCTCACACAAGGAACTGGACCTGACAGACCAACAGGCAGTAAAGGCTTTCTTTGACAAGGAACGCCCTGACGCAGTGGTACTTGCAGCGGCTTTTGTTGGTGGCATTATGGCAAACTCCCTATACAGGGCTGACTTTATCATGCAGAATATGATGATGCAATGCAACGTCATTGGCAATGCCTATTCACACGGCGTGAAAAAGCTTCTTTTCCTCGGATCGACATGCATATATCCAAAAAATGCCCCACAACCTATGAGCGAAGACGCACTGCTGACGTCGCCATTGGAATACACCAATGAGGAGTATGCCATAGCAAAGATAGCAGGTCTAAAGATGTGTGAGAGCTACAATCTCCAATATGGCACAAACTACATTGCGGTAATGCCAACCAACCTGTATGGTCCAAACGACAATTTCCATTTGGAGAACAGCCATGTCATGCCTGCAATGATGAGGAAAATCTATCTATCCAAACTTCTTCATGAGGAGAGATGGGATATGATTAGAAAAGACATGGACAAGCGTCCGGTTGAGGGCACAGATGGAGAAAGTACTAAAGAGGAGATTACCGCAATTCTCGCCAAATACGGAATACATCCTAACAAAGTTGTTCTTTGGGGAACAGGAACTCCCCTACGCGAGTTCCTTTGGAGTGAGGATATGGCAGATGCAAGCGTCCATGTCCTGTTGAATGTCAATTTTAAGGATATTATCGGAATAGAGAAATACTCATCGGTGTTCTATGGTGTCTCAACGTCGGGCGAGGTTAACCGAGATAGCAGCCAAGGCCGTGGCGGGGCCATACCACAGTTGGGTGAGATACGTAATTGCCACATCAACGTTGGCACAGGCAAAGAACTTACAATCCGCAGCCTCGCCGAAATCATTGTACGGACGATAGGATTTGAGGGTACAGTTGAGTTCGACTCCACCAAACCGGACGGAACACCGAGAAAGCTCATCAACGTTGACAAGCTCCATTCCCTTGGGTGGACCCACAAGGTTGAGATAGAAGACGGCGTGGAACGCCTATTCAAATGGTATAAGGAAAGTCTGGACTAAACATAAAAAAGGAAGCCAAACCACAATAGTTGGCTTCCTTTCACTATTCTATTCAATTTGACTAAATCATTTTATTCAATTGGCTCTTCCACTCAGAATAAGCGCTGAGATACTCAGAACGCTTAGACTCGTCTGGCTCAATTACCATTAACTTGTCCAAAGTTGCGAAAGCCTCGTTATTGTCCTTGTATATTCCTGCGCCAATACCAGCACCCTTGGCTGCTCCTACGCTACCGTCGGTGTCATAGAGCTCGATGGTGGCTCCACTTACCCCAGCCAATGTCTGTCTGAAGATGTCGCTCAAGAACATATTGGCTTTTCCTGCATGAATCTTCTTGATGTTCATACCCATCTGCTGCATGATTTCCATACCATAGCAGAAACTGAACACAATGCCTTCCTGGGCAGCACGAACGATATGGGCACTATTGTGCTTGTTGAAACTGAGACCTGAAATAGAGCAACCTATTTCCTTGTTTTCCAAAACTCGCTCAGCACCATTGCCGAAAGGTATCACGCTGACGCCCTCACTACCAATAGCAACCTTTGATGCCAAGTCGTTCATCTCGGCATAACCTATGCCAGACGACAATATGTTTCTTTTTACCCAAGCATTCAAGATGCCTGTACCATTTATGCAAAGCAATACGCCGAGGCGCGTCTGGTCAACCCTATGGTTGACGTGAGCGAATGTGTTCACCCTACTCTTCTTGTCGTAGTTGATATCACCAAGAACACCATAAACGACGCCTGACGTTCCCGCAGTAGAAGCGATCTCGCCTGGATTGAACACATTTAGACTGACGGCATTGTTTGGTTGATCGCCGGCACGATAAGTGATTGGCGTACCTTTTAGGAGACCTGTCTCAGCTGCAGCTTCTGCAGAAACCTCTCCCTGAATGCTAAATGTAGGCACGATGTCGGACAGCAATGAATTGTCAAAGCCATAGTAATCCATAAGGAAATCGGCAACCTTGTTTTCCTTGAAATCCCAGAACATGCCCTCACTAAGTCCACTAACCGTAGTATTTGCCACACCAGAAAGCCTCATGGCAATATAATCACCTGGGAGCATAACCTTATATATCTTTTCAAAGAGTTCAGGTTCGTTCTCCTTTACCCATGCCAACTTTGCCGCAGTGAAATTCCCTGGAGAGTTGAGCAAATGTTGAAGACATTTTTCCTGACCGATGGTATGGAATGCCTTCTCACCATAAGTCACGGCTCTTGAATCACACCAAATGATTGAGGGTCTTAAGGCATTGAGTTCCTTATCTACGCATACCAACCCATGCATCTGATAAGATATACCGATAGCCTTGATTTCCTCTGCCTTGGCATTTGAGTCAGACATTATTTTCTTCAAACTCAGTTTTGCATTGTCCCACCACATTTGTGGGTCCTGTTCAGCCCAACCAGTCTTAACGGCTGTAATAGGAGCCTCACGTTCAGGATAAAATGCGGAAGCTACGCATTTTCCTGTATCCGCATTGACAAGAGAAGCCTTTACAGAGCTACTGCCAACGTCAAATCCTAATAAATATCTATTTGCCATACAATATGTTTTTTAACGACTATAATACGTTTCTACTCCGAAAATCCCCCCAAAAAAGGGCAGAAATATATTTTTTTTCTTAAAATCGCATTTTTTTTTGCCATAAATTACCATTATATCAAAATATTTTTTACCTTTGCAGTTGTGAATGAGGATTTGCACGCACAATACAGTGCCGCACTTCCGAATCCATCTAACGAAAAATTTACCTTTAGACATATAAAAGCTTTTTATGAAAAAGAAAATTCTTATACTCGACGACAAGGAGACAATCGCAAAGGTTCTCTCCATCTATCTTATGAGCGACTATGAAGTTCAGTGGTTGCCTGATGGTTTGCAAGGTGTTAAATGGCTTCAGTCTGGAAACACTCCAGACCTTATCATTTCCGACATTCGTATGCCAGGAATGAGAGGTGACGATTTCCTCGAGTGGATTAAGCAGAATGAGCTTTTCCGCCACATTCCTGTTATCATGCTTAGCAGCGAGGACAGCACCAACGAGCGTATCCGCCTTTTGGAAATAGGAGCTGTGGACTACATTGTAAAGCCATTCAACCCAATGGAGCTCAAAATAAGAGTTAAAAAGATACTTCCGAATTAAGCGTTACATTATATATATGATAGGTGTAGTATATCTTGGAGATAACCAAAATACCCGAGAGCGACTGAAATATGTTCCTGGGCAATTGGTGCGTATGACAACCGCATACAAGGATGCTGCGAAACTTTGCGTTCCAAAGGTTCGCAACGAACATTTCATTATCTTTTTTGAACGTACTGATCAAAACATTGATGTCACTGCTATAACCTATCTTAAAAAGAAATGCCCTGATGTTTATATCATTTTGCTGACAGACAACATGTCTGAAGAAGACAGGAAAGTCTATCAGCAATGTGGTATTAATGATACGATTAAAAAGAATGCCACTGTCACGGAATTGAACAAGAAGATTCAATTTATCTCTGACAGGGAGAGTATCTTGTTCGAGACTATTACACCCAAGTTCAAGATCTTGCGATTTAAGATTCCTCTTTGGAAACGTTTGTTTGACATCGTATTCTCTGCCATCGGTATCATTGTACTCTCGCCTATATTATTAATAACGGCAATTGCAATAAAGTTGGAGAGTAAGGGTCCTGTATTGTTCAAGTCAAAACGAGTAGGAACGAACTACACTATTTTTGATTTCCTCAAATTCAGGAGTATGTATGTCGATGCAGACAAGCAGTTGAAGGAACTGAGCAAGGAGCAGAACCAATATGCCCAGCATAGTGAGCCACAATGTCCAACCTGTGCCATTGACGATATGCAAGATATGGACATGATGGATGACGGCATGGGAGCAGAAATGCTCATCAGCGATGATGAGGTTATGCTTGTTGGCGATGACTTCGTTGTTTCTGAGGACGATTTCAACAAGAAAAAGAACGAGGAGATACAGAATGCTTTTGTCAAGATAGAGAATGACCCAAGGGTAACTAAGGTTGGTGCTTTCATCCGAAAATATAGCATTGATGAGTTGCCACAACTTATCAACATACTCCGTGGTGACATGTCAATCGTAGGTAATCGTCCTCTCCCACTTTATGAAGCAGAACGTCTGACCGCTGACGACTGCATAGACAGATTCATGGCACCTGCAGGTCTCACTGGCTTATGGCAAGTAGAGGAAAGAGGCAAGGGAGGCAATATGTCTGCAGAAGAGCGCAAGCAACTTGACATAAAGTATGGCCAAACATACAATTTCTCTCTTGATATGAAAATCATATTCCGCACACTCACTGCTTTCGTCCAGAAAGACAATGTCTAAGACAACGAAGCAATCATTCCATAGAACTAAAAACACCAATAACGATGAAGATTATCAATAAAATACTATTCGGACTAATGTTGGCAGCCGTTTCAACGCCAGCCTCCGCCCAATTCAACAAGAGCGGAATCAATGCCGGTTTCTTTGACTCAAGTGAAAGCAGCCAACTCAATTTTGTTGATTTCCACCTTCCTCCTTTGGCTGTATTGCTTGAGAATGCCAAATCAAATCCAGACATCCTCATTCTTGCAAAACAGCAACAAATCGCCCAAGCTGAGGTTGCGAAACAGAAGAGGCATATCTTCTCCTACATCCAAGGTCATGCAAGCTATAGTTACGGAAAGGCTGATATGTGGGGAAACAACTCATCAACTTACAGTCCAACTTTGTATCAGTTCCAAGGAACAGAACAAAGTTACTGGAACGTAGGTGTTAATTTAGCTATTCCAATTGAGGATATTCTCGATTTGAAGGCTGCAGTAAGACGCAAGCGTCTTGAGGTTGATAGGGCTCAGTTGGAGAAAGATGCTGCATTTGACCAATTGAAACTTCAAATCGTATCATTATACGTTAAGATAACCAACGCTTTGGTTTCGCTCAAGACTGCCAGTGAACATGCTGCGATATATCAAGGAGCAGGAGCACTGAATCAGGAACAATTCCAAAATGGGGAGATGTCTATCGAGGCATTTGCCAGGACCAAGGAATTTGAGAACACGGCTGTTTCCAACTATCAGAATCTTCAGACTCAAATCACTACTGATATTATCACATTGGAAATCCTCACTCACACTCCAATTATCACCAACACTGTGACAGATGTCACCCTCGACGAGAAAGTACAGAAGACACAAAAGGAGTTGGACAAGGAACACAAGGAATTCCAAAAGCAACTAAAGAAAGAGTTGGATGAGGACAAGAAAAAGCTGAACGAGCTTGAGAAGGCAGATAAGAAAGCCGAGAAAGCTGAAAAGAAAGCAGCCGAGGAAGCTGAGAAGGCAGCTAAGAAAGAGGCACAAAAGAATGCTTCAAATAAATAGTATTTAGTTCATTAACCCATAAAAGCATATAGAGATGGACATATTTAGATATATAGTAAGGTTCTTATACCGAATTCGTTGGTATCTTGCCATTCTGCCAATGATATCCCTTGTCGTTGCTTGGTTTATGACACGCAACATGGAACGCCAGTATGATACCAATACCACTATCTATACAGGTATGATTACTGGTTACAATATTGAGGGAGGTACTGGTACTGCTGGAGGCAATGCCCAGACCAACATCAACAACCTCATGTTGATTATCACGACAGACAACACCATCCACGAGGTATCGTTGCGCCTGTTCGCACGCTGCATGATGTATGGAAATGAGAAGAAGGACAACAACTACATCTCCGCGGAACATTTCCGCGCACTAAACGCGAGCGTGCCTGCCGAAGTCAAGGCTCTCATCAACAGGAACAACGAGACAGCGACATACACCAACCTCAAGGCATACGAGAAGCCTTCACGCGACAACTTCATTTTCAGTCTGACAAACTACCATCCCTATTTCGGCCTGAACAATATCACGTCCCGACTGAAGGTTACACAATTCTCAAAAAGTGACATTATCAATATTGGCTACTCCGCCAACGATGCAGGAATAGCCTATAACACCCTGGATATTCTCAATGAAGTATTTGCCCGCCAATACCAGCAGATACGTTATGGAGAGACAAACAACGTGATAAAGTATTTCGAGCGTGAGGTGGCACGTCTCTACCGTATGCTGTGTGACGCAGAGGACGACCTTATAGCCTACAACATCCAGAACCGAATCATCAATTATGGAGAGCAGACAAAGGTTATTGCAGGGCTTGATGGAACACAACAGACATCAGACAACGACCTCCTCATGAACTATACTGTCACAAAGGCTATGATTGACTACCTTGAGCGTCAATTGGGCGACAGGACAAAGAAACTCACCAACAACAAGTCATTTACGGATAAGGTTAAGGACATCTCAAGGATTCAGTCCCGCATTTCCAATCTCCGCCTCATGTCAAGCGAGGGAGGCTCAAACAATGCCGAGGCACAGCAGGAGCTTGCCAATGCCCAAGAAGAGCTTAAGAGAACGACAGACGAAGTGAAGAACCTGACACGAACCCTGCAGGCTGATGCCAATAGTACGGAACAGGGAGTGCGTGCAAACACGATGATCAACAAATGGCTCGAACAAGTTCTACTGGCAGAGGAGACAAAGGCGCGTCTGTCTGCTCAGGACATAATGCGCCAGAACATCGACAGGCAATTCCTGTTCTTCGCCCCTATTGGTGCAACCTTAGGACGCAAGGACAGACATATCGGGTTTGTTGAGAGCAACTATATGGAAATGCTCAAGGCACTTAATGCAGCACGCCTTCGTCAGCGCAACTTGCAAATGACAACGGCAACCCTGCGCGTGCTCAATCCGCCTTTATTCCCACTCAATGCCCTTCCAACCAACCGTATGATGATTTTGTTGGGAGCATATTTGCTGACATTCCTAATGACAGCAGTCTATTTCTTCCTGATAGAGCTTCTCGACCGCACACTTCGCGACCGAATGCGTTCCGAACGCATCACGAAGATTCCTGTCTTGGGTTGCTATCCGAAGGAAAGCAGCCTGCGCTATCGTCGCTACAACAAGACCATCGGCGATATGTCTCTCCGTCAGTTGAGCAAGGCACTGCTACCACATTTCAAGACTGGTCAGCAGAATGTATTGAACCTCATATCCACAGACTCTGCAAACGGAAAGAGCTATCTTGCACAGGAACTTGAGAACTATTGGATTTCCATCGGTCTTCAGGTCCGCCGCCTTACATACGATGAGGATTTTCTGGCAGACGACAGCAAGTTCATAATGTCAACAAGCATCAAGGATCTGTGTCCAGACATCTTGCCTGACGAGATAGCCATCATTGAGTATCCAAATCTCAACGACCACTCAATCCCATCCTCACTCTTGAATATGGGTACGGTGAACCTCATGGTTACAAGGGCAAACCGAACATGGAAAGACATCGACCAGAAAGCTCTGAAGGAGGTTCAGTCACAACTTGACGACCAGAACACTCTCTTTATGTATCTCACAGAGTCGAGCCGCTACGCTGTTGAGGAGTTTGTTGGACAACTGCCTCCATACACCCGATTCAGCAATTTCGTATATCGAATCTCACAACTTGGTTTAACAGCAACAGAAAATAGTCACGCAAGCTAATGACGAGTACTAACACGATAAGGAATTATTCGAAAGAAAATGGAGGAAGAGCTGTTATGCTCCTTCTCCTTTTCTTTCTTGCTATATATAATTTCATTGCGTCTGGTTATTCAGCTTTTGTCACCGTAATCAGCATTCCAGCATTATTGATGGTGGGATATGTATTCTTTAAAAGCAAGACGACCCTATTCTACACCCTTTTCAGCATCAATTTCTTCATAATGTTTATCACTCGGCATTTCTATATTCCCGTTCCAGTTTCGATGGTGAATGAAATGCTTGAGTTGCTTCTTCTTGCATTAGCATTGCTTGATGTTTCAAAATACCGTTTTAGTGACACACTGAACGTCATGTTGCTTATGCTGATGATATGGATGGTTTTTTGTTGTATAGAAATATTTAACGATGCTTGTGGAATTGGCATTGACGTTTATCGATGGTACACGGGAGCCCGACTTATGTCTTTCCAGTTGCTGTATGCCCATCTCGTAATGACCATATACGTTAATAGTCCGTCAAAACTCATCAGACTATTGGTCGTGTGGGCATGTTTTATTGTCTTTGCAGCCTTTTGGGTTTGGAAACAGCGAAACATCGGACTTACCAATGCAGAGAAATCGTTCATCTATAATTCCCCTGCCCACTTTATGGGAGGCAAGTTAAGATATATGTCATGCTTCTCTGACGCTGCGAATTTCGGTATTCACCTTGCAGCAGCCGCTGTCGTGTTTATTGTGTTGTCAATCTATTTGAGAATCACAAGGCTAAGGTTGTTTTTCCTTGCTGTCAGTCTTTTGGCAATTTACGCTTTTTTCCAATCAGGAACTCGAACGGCTATGGTCTGTTTCATTGCCGGTCTCTTCATTTTCCTCGTTCTATGCAAGTCCAGGAAGATAATGATTGGAGCAGGAGCTATGTTTGCCATATTCCTATATATTTTGATATTTACTAATATTGGAAATGGCAATGCACAAATAAGGCGTATGCGAACCGCTTTCGACAAGGAGGATGCCTCAATGGGGGTTCGTGACATGAACAAGGAAACCCTTAGGAAATATATGGTTGACGCTCCTTGGGGAGTTGGCATTGGATTGGAGAATGCTGATGTTCCCGCATACAACAAGTTCCGCCTCATCACTCAGGTGCCACCAGACTCTGAGTATGTCTATATTTGGGTTAGGACAGGAGAAGTAGGCCTTACCGTTTTCATTATAACCACCGTGATAATGTTTATCGGAGCATGCATAACCGTTCTGGTCAGGATTCGGAACAATTCATTAAGAGGTGTCGGAATAGCTCTCACCGCAGCTTTCTTCACCATTCATTTAGGAGGTTATGCCAACCAGATATTGATGCAATTCCCCAATGTACTGATATTCTATGGAGGATTGGCAATAGTATATGCACTTCCTTCCATGGAGGAGGAGTGGAACACATGGGAAGCCGAAGAGCTTGCCAAGCAAGAAGAGCGTAAACGATTAAGACTTGAGAAGAAGCGTGCGTCAAGAGTATGAACTATCAATCATCACGGTCAATTATAATGGGCTTACCGATACTTGCTCATTGCTTGACTCCATCACTCCCTGTGGCGACTCCACGGAAGTGATAGTGGTTGACAATGCTTCACGAAACAACGAGGCACAGGCAATAGCAGAGCGTTATCCAACGGTGAAAGTGGTCAAAAGCCAAGCTAACCTTGGCTTCGCCGGTGGAAACAATCTTGGCATTAAGAAAGCCAAGGGAAAATATATATTCTTTGTCAACAACGATACGGTTTTCAACCCAAAAGAATTGAAATGGCTGATATCAAGGCTGGAAGAGTCACCCAAAACAGCTATCGTCTGTCCCAAGATTCGTTTCTACTGGGGAGAAAGGGCGATACAATATGCAGGATATACCCCACTCTCCAAAGTTACGTTAAGGAATAAAGGTATTGGATATACCGAGCCAGATAATGGACAGTACGAGGAGGCACATACTACTCCCTATGCTCACGGAGCCGCTATGCTTGTCAAGCGTGAGGCTATTGAGAAGGTAGGGCTGATGCCAGAATGTTATTTCCTCTACTATGAGGAACTTGACTGGTCTGTCATGATGCGAAACAATGGATATGACATCTGGTATGAGCCACGATGCACCGTTTTCCATAAGGAGAGCCAAGCGACAGGTGCCGACAGTCCCCTAAAGACATATTATCTCTGTAGAAATAGGTTGTTGTTTGCAAAACGCAATGTTGGTCATCCCTTATTACTGGTGACATACGCCTATCTGTTTGCGGTAGCCTTCAAGGACATCCTAAAACATACGCTTCATAGGAATCCTGATTTGGCAAGGGCAACATTTAAAGGACTTATTGATTTCATTCGACTATGACATATTGGAATATTCTTTTTATATTTGACACGTTCTTTTTCGTGTTGGTAGCATTCACTGTTACCTATATGACTGTTTATGCCATTTCATCTCAGTTTGTCCGCAAACCTGAGATACCAAAGACAAAGCGTCTCAATCGATTCATTGTCCTCATTCCATCATACAAGAGCGATGCTGTCATTGAGCGTACGGTAAGGGCAATACTCGGTCAGACCTATCCGCAACGTCTCTTCGACGTTACCGTCATTTCTGACCATCAGGATGAGATGACAAACTTCCGTCTTGCCCAACATCCAATCACGCTGCTTACCCCCAACTTCAAATACAGCACCAAGGCGAAATCGCTTCAATATGCCATCAACAATTTACCACAATTCAAGATCTATGACATTGTGGTAATCCTTGATGCCGACAACATCGTATTACCGGAATTCCTTGAGGAACTAAACGCAGCATACGAATATGCAGGAACAAAGGCTATTCAAGTTCACCGCCTGTCAAAGAACCGCGACACTGCCTCAGCCATGCTTGATGCCACCTTTGAGGAAATCAACAACTCCATTTTCCGTCTTGGTCATATTGCCATCGGCTTGCCAGCTGCAATAGCAGGTTCAGGAATGGCTTTCGAATACAACTGGTTCAAGGACAACATTGTAAAGACAAAAGCGGCATGGGAGGATAAGGAACTCGAAGCCCTCCTTCTTCGTCAGCATATTTATGTTGACTATTTTGACCACATTCTTGTCTTTGATGAAAAGACCCGCCGAAGCAAGGACTTCAACCGTCAGCGTGGGCGTTGGGCAACTACCCAGTTCTACACCATCCTTAAGAACATAAAATACCTTCCAACGGCAATATTCAACAAGCAATACGACCTTATCGACAAGATACTGCAATGGATGCTGATGCCACGAACCATCATGATGGGCGTGATAGTTATAATGAGCCTCCTTCTGCCTTTCATTTATTTCTCACTTGCAATAAAATGGTGGATTATGGCAGCTATCATACTTCTCGTATTCGCAATAGCCACACCAGACTATCTTGTTGACAAGCGTTGGGAACGTTCGTTCTTCATCGCCCCATTCATTATGTTCAAGTCCTTATTGCATTTGGTAAGTTTCGCCAAGGCAAAGAAAACTTTCATCAATAAGAACAAGTAATAATTCCTGCCTATGATTTGGACCACAATCCATACTCTCGACATCATCCTGTGGCTCTTCACAGCTTGCTCAGTGGCATACGTGGCGTTATATGCCCTTATTTACCTATTCCACTGGAAAAAGCATGGGCTTGCACAGGCAGAAGAGTCTTCCGTAAAGACAAAATTCCTTGTGCTTTATCCTGCATATAGGGAAGACAAAGTGATAGTAAATTCCATTAAGACATTCCTACAACAGGACTATCCGACAGACCGTTATCATCTTGTCGTAATATCTGACCATCAGAAAAGGGCCACCAATGAAAGCCTCTCACTCCTGCCCATTACCCTTCTGAAGCCAAACTTCATGAAGAGTTCAAAAGCCAAGGCATTGCAGCACGCCATTGAGTGCAACAATGAACAATATGACTATGTGGTCATTCTTGATGCCGACAATGTCGTGGAGCCAAACTTTCTTTCCCTACTTAACGACATTACCCAAAGGGGATATAAAGCCATACAGTGCCACCGATGTGCCAAAAACTCAGACAGTGCCATCTCCATTCTCGATGGAATAAGTGAAGAGATAAACAACACCCTATTCCGCAAGTCACACAATATTATAGGGCTGTCCTCAGCACTCATCGGCTCAGGAATGTGCTTCAGCTACCCTTGGTTCAAGGACAACGTGGCAAATCTATCCACAGCTGGAGAAGACCGTGAGCTTGAGGTCCTTCTTCTAAAACAGGACATATACATAAAATACGCT
This sequence comes from uncultured Prevotella sp., assembly GCA_945833995.1. Lineage (GTDB taxonomy): Bacteria > Bacteroidota > Bacteroidia > Bacteroidales > Bacteroidaceae > Prevotella. The sequence continues at coordinate 7,056 of CAMAGM010000005.1, read as the reverse complement.
GAACACATACCAGTATTCGACGAGAAAGTGAGCAACGAGGAGAATTTCCAACGCCAACGCCAGCGATGGATGTCTGCCCAGGTCCACTGTCTCCTCTCCATGCTTCCATATCTGCCAAAGGCATTCATCAAAGGCAACATCAACTTTATCGACAAGACCATACAGCAAATGCTCATACCACGCTCCATGCTCGTTGTCTGCACCTTTGCGATGTCGCTGCTTGCATCTGTCATAGCACCATGGTGGAGCCTAAAATGGTGGGCATTGTTCCTCGTCACATGCCTATCGCTACTTTTCGCCGTTCCTTACAAGATGTACTCGAAATCTATTCCCAGCACTCTCACCATACTGCCCAAACTGACATGGAAGATGTTGAAGAATCTAAGGCACATCGACCACAAGAACAAGGAGTTCCTACATACGAAACACGAATAGCCACACAATATGGAGTTAAGCATCATCATTCCTGTATATAATACAATCGAATACCTTTCACGATGCGTGGAAAGTGTAATCAAGAATATCGGCATCGACAAGGAAATCATTCTTGTTGATGACGGTTCCACTGATGGCTCTGGAAAACTTTGCGATACATATTCATCTCGGTATCACAATATCAAGACAATCCATATAAAAAATTCAGGACCAGCTTCCGCAAAGAATCGTGGTCTAGACATTGCGACTGGAAAATATGTGGCAATGATTGACAGTGACGACGAGGTTGAGCCACAGATGTTCGTCAAGATGCTTGAAGAAGCAAAAATGAATGAGGCAGACATTGTGTGTTGCAACTATAAGGAACGGTTACCCAACGGGGAGATGAAACTCTTTGATTACACAGAGAAAACATATCTTTTCGATAATTACTTAGGAATTAGGAATTTTCTTATGAAAGAGAAAATCCATACCCAATGTTGGACAAAGATATACCGCCGAGAGCTCATTGAGCAGAACAATATACGTAATATTGAGGGATTAAAAACCGATGAGGACTTCATCTTCAATATCAACTGCTTTGTTCATTCTTCAAAGACATGCGTCATAGATTCACCACTGTATATCTACACAATAAGGGAGACTTCCCTCTCTAAAGACTATTTCAACAAGGATATCAACGCCTACATAGACAACCGCCTGTTGCATTTCGACATTGTAGATAAACTGATTGACGAGTATGCACCAAAGAACAAGGAGCATGCCATTTTCAGTCGCCTTTACTACTCAAACGAACTATTGGGACGCATTGCCCTTTTCCCCAACCACTTCAAAGAAAGACGCACAAAGAAAGTGATTAACTATATGCGTTGCCACATATTATATGCACTTTCTGTACATCGTCGGATAGGCTTTAGTCTTGTTGGCTGTCTAATGCTTCTGCTTCCTGCTTCGTTGTATATGGGATATAGACACAGAAAAATATGTAATTGAATTGAAAGCCATGGCTAAATATACGATAATAACCATCAACTACAACAACGGAAAGGAACTGCGTCACACGATTGAAAGTGTGATAAACCAGACCTACAAGGATGTTGAATACATCATTGTCGATGGCGGTTCCTCAGACGATAGTGTGGAAATCATAAAGGAATATGCCGACAACATCGACTTTTGGGTGTCAGAACGAGACAATGGCGTATATAACGCCATGAACAAAGGATTGTCTCACGCACATGGAACGTACGTCAATTTCATGAACTCCGGTGATTCTTTTTACTCAAACCGCGTTATTGAAGATATAGACCGACAAATAGACAATTCCGACATCTTGTTTGGAAATGTATGCGATTCACACTCTGGTAAGCGCTATGGTGGAATACAATCTGGCAGTGAAGTGACATTCCTGACATTAAAGAAGGAGATACTCTGCCATCAAGGCACCTTCTATCGCCGTGAGATATTCGATCGTCATCCCTACGACGAGAGCCTTAAACTGATTGCCGACTGGAAAGTGAACGTGCAGGCCATAGTATTTGACAATTGTAAGGTGAAAGTAGTTGACACCATCATTGCCAACTATGACTTGACAGGCATGAGCAGCACCCAAAACCAGTTGCATGCAGAAGAACGCCAAAAGGTAATGGCAGAAATTCTTCCCGCTCGCATAATAAAAGACTACGAGCATCTATACACCGAAAGTGAAATGCCAATCGTCCGTCTCCTTCCTGAGCTGAAGAAGAGGGGACGAGTACAGAAAATCATTTACTCCATAGCGAAAAGCATATTGGCGCTAACAAAAAAACTTGGCAAATAGCTCTGACAGCAAGAACTTTATCTTGTTTGGGAAGCTATAGTTGATATTGCGCCAAGCCCCATTGGACTCAGGAAACAGACTTGCCCACTTCCTGGCATTTCTATGTGTTTTGTCCAATACATAGGAAGATTTGCATAAAAATTTTCTCTGTAATATTTCTGTCTCCAAGACATCATAAACGCCCTCTTCCCGATAAAACGTTTCCACCATCCTAATGGCATTGGCAAAGCTTTGGATTCTTTTGTCGCTGTCAGTACTACAATAATTATTGGGATTATATTGCACATAATGATACAGGGCCTTACCCACAGATGAAACGGTTTTGGCAAAATAGAACAACTTGCAACAGAAAATATAATCTTCACCAAAATGTATTTCCGGCACAAACGTAAGCTTGTTTTGGACAATCAATTCTCTGCGAATCAGCAATTTCCACAAAACACCCTTAATCCTCAACAATGTCATGTCCCTCAAAGCCCCTTTATGGTCTGACGGATAATGCTGATTACATATCACCATCTTGTCAGGATAGTCCTCATAATAATCACATCCCACAATATCAGCGTCCGTACTTGCGGCTCTATCCACAAGATTCTCCACCATATCCTTCTCTATCCAGTCGTCACTGTCAACGAAAAGGATATAATCTCCGGTAGCATTTTCAAGTAGAGTGTTTCTTACGATAGCAATTCCTCTGTTATGAGAATTATTGATGATTTTCACCATAGTTGCGCGAGACGGATACTTTTTCAACATACCACTAAGTATCTTCATGCTATTATCTGGCGTACAATCGTTTACGAAAACATATTCAATATCAGAATATGTCTGCGAGAACAATGACTCCAAGCACCGTGAGAAAAACTTCTCCACGTTGTAAACTGGTACCAATATAGACACTTTCATAAACTTATGCTTTTTAAATGCAAATATAGAACTTTTATTTTGAGTATGCAAGCGACACAATATGTTTTTTTGTTTATTTGCCAAAATAAAGGTGACAAAACAAAATCAATGACCAAAAATTTGCATGTTTTTATTATTCTTCGAGTAAAAATAAAAAATCAATAGAAATATTTGGAATTCTCATTTTATATTCGTATTTTTGCACCTGTAGAGAAAAACAATGACTGAAATGGAGAATATCAAGCAAATACCATACGGAGTGGCTGACTTTGAGTCGGTGATGGGACGTAACTTATATTATGTTGATAAGACAATGTTCTTGGAAGAACTTGAAAAGATGCCTTATACGCAGATTTTCATTCGTCCACGAAGGACTATCAAGGGTACGCGCGGTAGCCTCATGATACTCGGCATACCCAACAACAATGTGCGAATGCAGTATTACAATTACATATTAAAGCAATACAACGAATACAAGATAGTCAATGTCAACAAATTGCAGATTTCATTCGTGAAGATGTCTTAAGATGGCTGTTGGCGTGACACCTTGCAATATATGGCAGACTGCTACAAACAGCTCTCCTCTGTGCGTGACTCCATCGAAGGCGAACGCAACATCCAGGGCTTTTTCCTCGCCTACCTAAGCCTCAACAGCTATTACATCACTGCACCTGAAGTGGAACTAAACCATGGTTATTGCGACTTCTTCCTCTTGCCAAACATGACCCACTATCAGGCAAACCACAGTTATATTCTCGAACTGAAATACCTGTCAAAGGCTGAATATACGGAAGAGAAAGCTGCAAAGCAATGGGCTGAAGCCGTTGAGCAAATCAACGGCTATGCCGTGGCTCCACGCGTAGAGGCATTGCGACAAGGCACACAGATGCACAAGATTATCATGCAGTTCTGCGGTTGGGAGTTGGTGAGGATGGAAGAGATAGAATAACGAACATATGATTCTTATGGTTATGCGGAATGAAGTGGAAAGGGCGGTGTCCTGTTAAAAGTAGAGATATAAGAATTATTTCGAAAGACCATGGTTTTTAGCATTTTTTCGTCACATCTGCCACTACTGCCACATATCTGCCACCCAATTAACACGTTGTATGTCATTCCATTACATCAATTTGGTGGAGCGAAGGCATCCCGAGACCATCCCGAAGGATGGCAAGAGACAAAATATTCACTAAAAGCTCATTATGGCTCGTCAATAGGAAGGCTTCCCGAAGATGTCTATTGCTTTTACACGTAAACGGTTGTGCTATTTGCACGGAAATGACAACGCCGTTTGCACGCAAACGGCACTCGCCTATACAGTGATTTTTCGTTTTCACCTGCCGCCAAAACGGCGCAACGGAATGATATACAGGACATTAACGTGGTGGCAGATAGGTGGCAGAAGTGGCAGATGAGGCGCGAAAAACACTCAAAATCCGTGGTTTTTCGAAAAAACAATGCCATATCGGCTTCTCGATATTGACGAATCGACTTGTCGATATTGAGAAATCGACTTGTCGATATTGAGAAATCGACTTGTCGTTTTTGGCTAAACGTAACGTTGGGTTTCATCAAACATGACGTTGCGTTTCAATAATTCCAACGTTGCGTTTTGGAAAACATAACGTTGGAAGTATTATCACCTAATGCAAGTTTCCCACTTTTTTATGCCGGGTAAATACTCAAAGGAAACGTCTCGCCGCACGGTATTGTTTCATCCTGTATTCTCTACCCACTACCCTCTATCTAATTCCTTTAGAGGTGTTGGGATTAGCCCTTCATCCTTATTATGACATAGATAACTACTGGGGCACCGAGAATTGGGGTTACGGCGTTAAGGGGAATGATGCCGCCAGAGGAAGGGAGGGTGCAGAAGATGTTGCAGAGAAGGGCGGTGGTGGCTCCTACGAGCATCGTTACGGGCATGAGAATGCCATGCTGACTGGTGCGGACAACCATGCGGGCTATGTGGGGAACGGCAAGTCCTATGAACGAGATGGGACCGCAAAAGGAGGTGACGATGGCGGTCAGGAGGCCTGTGATGACAAGCAGCAGATTGCGTACCAACACCGTGTTGACTCCAAGATTCTCTGCATAGCTCTTGCCAAGCAATATGATGTTTAGAGGTTTTATGAGCAGTAGGGAACAGCAAAGACCTATCAGAGTTACGGCACTGAACACGGGCAACTGGCGAAGCGAGACACCACCGAAACTGCCCATGCCCCAAACGAGATAGGACTTTACGCCCTCCTCGGTGGCAAAGAAATTGAGAAGACTGATTGCGGAGGAGGCTATATAGCCAATCATGATGCCGATGATGAGCAGCATGACACTGTTTCTGACAAAAAGCGAGAAGGCGAAGACAACTGCCATGACTGCCATGGCACCAAGGAACGCACCAAGAAAGACAGCCGCGAAACCAGACAGCGACACTGCGCCTGCGGAAACACTGCCACCGAAAAGCAACATGACCAATGCCGCACCAAGACCTGCGCCACTGCTGATGCCAAAGATGGAGGGATCGGCAAGAGGATTGCGGAAAGCGGTTTGAAGCATAAGACCGCTTACCGACAATGCCATGCCCGAGAGCAGGGCTGTGACAGCCTGCGGCAACCGCGACTCCAGTATGATGAACTGCCACGATGCTTTCTCAGCACTATTGCCAAACAAGATGTCAACAACCTTGTCGAAAGGTATGTCAACAGAGCCATATATAAGGTTGGAAAAGAACAGCGCGACTACGGCGACAGAGAGCATTAGACAGTATCTCATAAATCAATTCAGTTTTTCAAAAAAAATCGTTTTGGCATCATTGTCTGGATGGAACATAAGGAGAAACTCCCTCAAAAGGATGTCGGGATGGAAAGGAGTGCTCTCATAGAACGTGGTACGCTCGGTGGAGCAGCCCCAAAGGTTTTTGTCCTTGAATGCCTTAATGTGGGTGAAAGCCTTGTTCTCAGCAGCCATTGACTCGATGGTCTTCACGGGACCACCATAGCGGAAAAGCCAGACATCGGCATCCTCGCACTTGTCGATTACTGCCTCTACCGACATTGCCATGCTTCCACCCTGCGTGTTCCCAGAATAGCAATAGTCGCCACCGGCATCGGCAACCATCTGCCCGATAGTGCTCTTACCACCAGGCACATACCAAACATTGCCTGAAGGAATATCTACCACCACACGGGGTCTCTTTCCCATGTCACTTACGCTTGCCTTAATCTCGTTGTAAGCCGTCTCAACACGCTTGAAAAGGCTGTCAGCCTCTGCCTCCTTTCCAACGAGCATGCCATAGAAACGCATCCACTCGGCACGAGCCAAAGGCGACGACTCCATATAGTCGGCACACTCAACGAGAGGAATCTGAAGCTCGTTGAGCTTGCCGTAGCCACCGCTATTCTCAAACGGCGACACCATTACAATGTCGGGACTACCGTCGATAATCTTCTCAATGTCAGGCGACATTCCGCTGCCCACGTCGGCAATGGTCTTGTTGTCAACGAGAGCCTTTATGTCAGCTCTTTTCAAATAGCCAACGTCTGCCATTCCCTTGATGCAACTGGCGGCTCCGAGGTCTGCCAAGAGCGAGGCATGGACAGTGGTGAAGACCATGGCACGCTTGACAGGCACGTTTACAATCGTTCCCTCAGGCAGATGCGACGCCGTAGGGTCGGTGACAAGGATGTAGCGGTGCAACAGGCGTCCTTCCTTCCAAGGGTCGGCAATATCCACCACCTTGTACTTGTCGTAGCTCACGATGTTCAGCAGTCTTGAATGGCTAAGACGCAGCGTGTCGCCCCCTGCCTGCATCTCCGACACCTTGCCTGAGTTGCAGGACGCTAGGGCGACAATCGCCATAAGAAATACTAAGTATGCTCTTTTTATCATCTCACACG
>CAMAGM010000004.1 GCA_945833995.1 uncultured Prevotella sp. | reverse complement strand
AGATTTTTTTCTTTTTTTTGCTCTTTACGAGTCAACCTATTTCAGTACAAGACATTACGAGTTTGACACTTTGACTTTGACACTTTGACACTCAAAGCGATTGAATTACCGATGCCGGCAGTAACGGAATAGCAAACAAATCGTCAACTCGTTTACTCGTCAACTTGTCAACTGAAAACATACCGAAAAAGACGAGAAAATCCGCCAAACATTTGGTGGGTTCAAAATTTTATTGTACTTTTGCCGCATAATCATAAAAAGTATATATGTTATGACAGCGATAGAATTAAAATATGAGCTTTTCAGAGACATTGAATCGATTAGCGACGAGAGCATACTTCAAAAAATAGCCTCATACATCAAGACTTTTGTCAATAAACCGTATGATGCCAAGCCCTTGCTGTATGATCCTGAGTCAGGATGCTATGCAAATGAGGAAACTATTGAGGCAGTAGAGGAAAGTATGAGAGGTGAATACGCAGGAGTTGTTGACTGCTCTAACTTCGAATCGTTCAAGAAATCTCTTGGCTTATGAATGAAGTCAGGTTTTCCACTCGTTTTAAGATATGGCGATACCCTGTAAACTCCATCATTTGGTTGGAAAGACTTAGCAGCCATTCTGAACTGTTTGGTAAAAAAAGGTAAATAATTGATATTCTCGTCCCGCAAGTTTTTATGTCACCTGCGGGATTTTTGTTTTCGGCATACGTTGTTTTTAAAAAGAAAAATTGGGAAATGTTTGGTGGATTCAGAGGGATTGATTATCTTTGCAATGAAATTGGAATGGACATCTAAAATGGAGCAACCTAAAATTATAGACAACATCACGGAGAGAGTGGTTGACGACCTTAGGGCGAGGTTGACTGCGGGCAGCAGCCCTTAGGACAGTTTAGGACAGGGGGCAGTCCCTTGTCCTAACCAAAAGAGCGATTTTACTACCCAAAAGAGCAACTCCACTACCCAAAAGAGAGTGTTGGAATTTTTTCCCTTCATCCAAAAGCGACAAGGGGAGAAGTGGCAGAAGCATTGGGTGACATTACTGAAGACGGCGTAAAATTCATCATAGCCAAACTACAGAAAAAGGGGTTGCTCAAACGCATTGGTGGAAGAAAACATGGCGAATGGGTGACAGACATTTCCGAGGTATCGTCATCAGCGACTGAAAGATAAAATTTAGCCTGCATTATTCATACTGTTCCGTCACGAAAGGTCTAAATGGCAGTGCATCAGCGTGAGCACAGCGATGACGATGCAGAATGTAGTAAATCCTACTTTCAACCGACGACAAACCGAGAGCAATGTCAAGTTTACTTGAATATTGCCGAGCTGCGAAGGAGGAAGGCTAAGCCAAAGAGGAAGAGCGAGCACCGCGCTGAGGTGCTGCCAGTTAGACCTTGCAGTAGGAACGAGTATGAATAATGCAGGTTAAAAATTAGATATGAACGAAAAGATTAAGCATTTGGATTTGAACACGCCTGATGGGGCGCAGCTGAACTTGGATGCGCTCTATCGGATTGCCCCTTCGGTTTTCACTGAGGGCAGAGACCCGAAAGTATAGGGACTATCCCCTGTACTGCTTTTGCAACATAATTAAAACTTATCATCATGGTATCTACGATAGGACAGGGGACAGTCCCTCGTCGCTCTCGGCATTGCGGTATTTTTGTTTTCGGCATACGTTGTTTTTGTCATCGGGCAAAGTGGGCAAAAGCAAAATGGGCAAATTGACTATAAAAGCTCAAAAAAAAGGCTGAAAGTTTGGCGATTTCAGGGAAAAGGTGTATCTTTGCATATTGTAAAGCTACACTGGGCATGATAGTATAAACTACCACCTTGTTGAGTGAAAATAAATTATTAAGGATCATCAAATGGCAAATCATAATAAACCCTTCTCTCTCTTCGACTTCTGCAAGAAACGGGCAGACCGATTGGAGGTCTATGGCAATGAGGCGTTGGACGAGGATGGAAACATCATACCATTCATTGACCAGGCTGCATACGTCACTCACTATTTGCAGCTGAGGGACAAAGGCATTACTTTACCCTATGCCGACAGGGCAGAGGGATTGCTTGAGCTTTGGTGCGGATTCATAAAAGGCAATCAACAGGAAGCCAAAGACTACGAGGGCATGGTTTCTGAGCCATTGACTGCCCGCCAGCAATTTCTTTTCCCCGACTTGTCCGAAGCGCCATTCCAAACACCGAGGAATCCAAAGTTCAAGTTCATCGACCTCTTTGCTGGCATCGGCGGCTTCCGCATGGCTTTTCAGAACCTTGGCGGGCAATGCACTTTCTCCTCCGAATGGGACGAGCAGGCAAGGCGTACTTATTATGCCAACTATGGCGACATTCCCTTCGGTGACATCACCAAAGAAGAGACCAAACGCAACATCCCAAAGGGTTTTGACATACTTTGCGCCGGTTTCCCTTGCCAGGCGTTCTCACTTGCAGGGCGAAGGCTGGGATTTGAGGAAACTCGTGGAACACTGTTCTTTGATGTTGCGGAGATTCTACGTAGATTTCAACCCAAGGCTTTCTTCTTGGAGAATGTGAAGGGACTTGCTATCCATGACAAGGGCAAGACTCTGAAAACCATCCTAAACACACTTGACGAGGTTGGCTACACGGTGCCCGAGCCGCAGATTGTCAATGCCATGTATTTCGGCGTCCCACAGCACCGAGAGAGAATATATATCGTTGGCTTCCGCAAAGACCTTGGCATTAGCAAGGACGAGTTTTCTTATCCTGAGCAGCACGAGGTGACGAGGAGGTGGATTGACGTAAGAGAGGAACAGCCTGTGCCTGCGAAATACTATCTGTCAACGACATACGTTCAGACCCTTGTAAACCACAAAGCCCGACATGCTGCCAAGGGAAACGGTTTCGGGTATGAGATAATTGCTGACGATGGAATAGCCAATGCAATAGTAGTTGGAGGCATGGGGCGTGAGAGGAACCTTGTGATAGACAAGCGGCAAACAGATCTTACTCCTACCACGAACATCAAGGGAACGGTAAACACGGATGGCATACGCAAGATGACACCCAGGGAATGGGCAAGGCTTCAAGGTTATCCCGATACGTTCAAGATAGTTGTTGCTGACGCATCGGCATACAAGCAATTCGGCAACAGTGTTGCCGTGCCTGCAATTCAGGCTACGGCAGAGGAAATACTAACAACTTTAAGGAACAAGGAGGCACTATAATGTTTTTTTTCTTTTTTGACAAGCTTGAGCAGGAATCAGGTGACCAAGTATCGCAGACATCAGCCAACAAAGGCGAATGGTCGGAAATATACACCATGTTCAAACTCCTGGCTGATGGCAGATTGTACGATGGAGACGAGTCGTACAACAAAAAGCCAAACTCATACTATCCTATACTTCAAATCCTTAGAGAAGAACAATTGAGGAAGGGCAAGAACGACTATCGATATGAGATAGAGGACAACGAACGTCCAGACGATAGAAGCACGAAAACCATTGCCATTTATGAAAATGGAGAACTTGTTATGAAACTGACGTCAGACAATTTCGTGGCAGCATCGGAACAACTTCTTAACGACATTATTAACGGACGAGGTCGCTCGTTCAAGACAAGTGCAGCCAACGAAGCCTTTATGAAGAAGATACACTGCAAGAACATAAAACGCGATGCTGACCATAAGGCAGACATAACGATACATCTTTACGACGCCGTCGTTGGCCGCAGACCTGTAGTTGCCTTCAGTATAAAGTCGCTCATAGGAGGTGCGCCAACCTTGCTCAACACAAGCGACGCAACATTAATAACCTACTCCGTAAAAGGCTGCGACCTCAGTGATGCCGAGATAGAAGAGATAAACTCCATTACAGGCAACTCTAAGCTGAAACGGCGACTGCAAGCCATTTATGCAAAGGGGGCAAGCATCGAGTTCAAGGCATTCGACAGCCAAATGTTCATGTGTAACCTGCAGCTCATCGACTATGGCCTGCCTACGGTGCTTGCTTCATGTGTGCTTAAGTATTTCAGTTCTGAAAGGATTAGCATGGTAAGGGATTTGGCTGCGAAAGTGGCAGAAGACAATCCGCTAGGTTACTGCTGCGCCAACCGTGAGCAGTTCTACATAGAGAAAATGACAAAACTGCTCGTGGCCTCAGCCTTGGGCATGTATCCTTCCAAACAATACAACGGCGAGAACGAGGCAAACGGCTACATCGTGGTGAAGGAGAACGGTGAACTGGTGTGCTACCATTTCTACGACATGGGAATGGTAAGAAGACACTTGCTCGAGAACACGAAATTTGACACTCCAGCATCGTCGAAAATGGCGAAGGACAAGGACGGCAACCCCAAAGGCTTCCAGCGCAAGCCTTATTGCGTGCTCTACCGCAACGGAGAAGGAAAGTTGGAGATAAAATTGAACTTTCAGATACGCTGGACGTGATGCAAGAGTTCTTGCTTAGGCAACCCCCAAAATATATTGACATTAAATTATGGCTGAAATTCAATTTTCAATAGTTTTTATTAAAGACAAAAAGGATAACATACAGGTCAAGGAAGGCTTGGAGGCTTTCATTGGCGAGCGAGTGGTGCTTTGTCTTGACAGGAACAACCCTGCAGACGCATGGGCTGTTAAGGCTCTGTTACCTCGACATGTGGCTTTTGTGAGAAAGGAGGACTCGATCGATGGTATCTACGATTTGGTCGGTCGGCAGAAAATCTCACCAGTGGCGAGGATAACAGGACTGTCGGATTATAGATACTGTCTTAGTGCAAAGGTGGAATACGAAGGGGAAACACCTAAGAGACTTGACAAGCTGGCGATACACTCGCAATGGGAATATGGCGGTCCGGTATTCAACACCATAACAGAGATAGAGGAACTTAACGAGGCTGCCGACTATCTTGTAGCAATGTTTTCCAACAAAGAGGCAAACTATGAAAACATCAAGCCATGGTTTGACAAGTATGTTGATAATTTGAAGTATGGCTTCACGAATGATTTCAGGGACAAAAAGAATCTTATCGACAATCTACTGAAAGTCTATCCCGACGAAAGGGTGAAGTCGTTAAGGCAAAGACTGATTGAAATCAGCAGCTCCCTACACTCAAAGAAAACGATAGAGCAGGCATTCTTTTTCATAATAAAGAAATTGAAGAAGCAGATTCGTGGTGAGTTCAAGCATGATGCGATGCAATTCAGCATTTCAGAAATGGTGAATCAGATTGAGTCTTTCCCCTCAAGACTGACCAAAGGCAATGCAAAGGTGTTGCCACAACGCGTGTTCTATGAGACGATGTCGGAAGAGGTGTTCAACAAATATGTGTCGGCATACGCCTTGTTGTGCTATCTTCGTGAGGAGATGGCAAAAGGGAATAATGTGAAAAGGAAACCTGGAAGACCAAAAAACGAGAAGAAAGAGCCTTGCCCGATACTAAAGCACATCGTTGGCAATTCCTCTTTTCGCAACAGTTGGTATATTTTTATTGGCGAAAATCTAAAGGACAAGATGAACGAGGAGGCAGGATATACGATGAAGGCATTTGTAGATTGTGGTGTGCTGGATTGCGCCAGATACAGAATTGTCAAGGACTCGTTTGGAGATATAGGAACTGACAGAATATACAACAAGGCATTAAAGACTGTTCCTGAAAAATATCAGGGACAGTATGATTATCTTTATATGACCATAAAGAAAAAGAAAGAAGAAATGCTCTCAAGTATGTAAACAGGAGCAAATAAAATGCTTTTCATGAAATTTAGGTAGCGAAAGACGCTACCTTTTTTAATGTCTGAAAGTATTGGACTGCATTTTATTTTTTACATATAATTTCCATGATTATTATATCCAAAATCAGTATTAATTACATAATAAATAAATTACCCTAAACATTTGATAATAACCAATATATATAAATAATAATTGTGTAATTTTGCAGTTGTCGGACTCAAATGTCCTGCAACTTGTTTATGACAAAAACAACAACAATTCAGTTTAACACGCCTGGGGTGCTGGACGCATCGCCAAGGCATATTGAGAACCGAGAGACACACTACAACGCCATTGGACTATTTTCCGGTTGCGGAGGACTTGAATATGGTTTCTCAGCGGCAGGGTTTAGATTCCTCGCCTCTTGCGACTTCGACCACGACGCATGCACAACCTTCCGTGAGAACTTCGATTCGCCAATAGTGGAGGGAGACATAACTCAGGAGGATGTGAAAGCCGAAATTATGAGGTTGGCGCGCGGTCATAAGGTTGACATCATCATTGGCGGCCCGCCATGTCAAGGCTTCTCCACGTCAGGGAAACTAATGCAAGACGACCCGCGAAATAGACTGTTCTTGGAATTCTTGGAGATTGTCAAAACCATATTGCCTCCGATGGTGATGATAGAGAACGTTAAGGGCATTGTGAGCGGGCGAAACAAGGCAGCTGACGTCGTCATAGCCAAGTTCAAGGAAGCTGGCTACAGGATGGAGATGAGGGTGCTCAAGGCTACTGACTACGGAGTTGCACAACAACGCGAAAGAGCCATATTCATAGGAACACGCACAGGTGCGCCCATAATCTTCCCTGAGCCTACCCATTCACCAGGGAACTATGTGACCGTTGCCGACGCAATCGGCGACCTTGTTGGACACGCATGCTCGCCATCGCTAAGCCACGAGCCAGCGCATCACAGCCCATCAACAGTGGAAAGAATGAAAGCGCTTGCCGAAGGCGAAAGCATGTATAACAGACGTGACTCAGCAAGGAAACTTATATGGAACAGGCCTTCGTTCACGATAAAGGACAACCATGGCAATGCGGCAATACATACGATAGAGAACCGTACGCTCACGGCTCGTGAATTGGCAAGGCTACAGTCGTTTCCTGACTCTTTTGTTTTCTCGAAAGTGCCAAAGAAGTCACAGTTCCGTCAGATTGGCAATGCCGTACCTCCACTGTTGGCATATAACATTGCCCAAGCCATAATCCGTTCTTTGGGTTTCATAGAAGTTGAAAACTAAGAAAGACATGCATATTTTACAATAAATTTAAAAAAAGTCCTCTTGTTCTTTGTCAATTTAAAATTTCTTATTACTTTTGTAGCAGAAATAATAATCTCATTATGACTAAAGAACAAGAGGACATAATCAACGAGTTTGGAACCTACCTTGTCAGAATACAGGGCTTAGGCGAACGTTCACGCAAAAACTATTTGTCGTGGTCCAGTTGGTTAATGGAGAAATTTGGCATTGAGACTTTAGTTGATGAAGCAGGAATGAACGAAATAGTGGAAAAGATAAAGGTATGGCAAAAGAAAAACAAACCCTACAAAACACCAAAAGCCATTTATAATTTCAAGTCCACCTTACGAAGGTTCATACCGTTTAACGAAAGCCGCATAAAGAAAGAGTCACTCAAGAAAAGCACATTCACCATAGACCAGATGATAGACAGCATTGCTTGTCAGGACACTGCTGCCCACGCCATCATCATGAACGAGGCAATAAGGCTCCTTTGCTACGACAACGGCATAAATCTATCAGAAGAGCAGAAAAATAGAATGAAGACAAATACCCAATACTTGTCGGCTGGCCAAAGCCATTACACACAAATTTTTGCTACCGAAAGCAACAGCGTTATATATAACAACTAACAAAATGTATTATGGGAGATACTTATACAAATAAATACAATATGGTATTCCATGAGAATGCAAATTGTACGATAATCAACGGGGCAGAGTATCATGCCCCAGTAACTATTATGGCAGGACAAATGAAGAGTCTTCCTACAACTTCACAGACCATAAAGCAGTCTATAGAGCAACTTGAAGCAGACGGCATATTGTCAACAGGTACGCAATGGTGGGCAATATATCGCGTATTGGTTGCTAAATGCAACTTTCCGCAAAATAAAATGGATTTTTGTAAGGTGATAGACAAGCTCAACATTAATGTAAAAACTAAATGCACATACGACAACTGGAGAAACGTTCAGGTAAACCATCTCAACGGAAGCGTTGATACATGGAATGCTCTCGCCGACAATCTCTCCGCTACTGAAAACAACATGTTAAGAGTAGCTGAAGCCTTAATGAGGCTTCTTAAAATACAATAATCATTGTAAGCATAATCGCAAATACATAACATTCATATAGCATTACAATCGCAATCGACGGAAACGTTCGGTTGCGATTCTTTTTTTGTATAATTTCGCAGTCGGAACGGAAATTGTCCCACGAAACGAATAAAAAAAAACAAATAACGAAAAGTATGAAACTTACACTGACAAGAATTGCCAAGCGACCGGACTATACAATCGGTCGGCTGACGGACGAGAAGGGAGAGAGGATTTGCGACACACTGGAGCCTGCGTGGCGCGACTATGAGGGCGGCGAACGGAAAGTGCCGGGGAAGTCGGCGGTGCCTGAGGGGACTTACCGCGTGGTGACAACGATGTCGCCAAGGTTTGGACGCTATCTGCCGCTGCTGGTGGGAGTGCCGGGGTTTGAGGGCATCAGGATTCATGCGGGCAACACGGTGGAGGACACTGCGGGATGCATACTGGTGGGCGAGAACCTTTATGTGGGCAGGCTGATGTGGAGCCGCATAGCACTTGAGAAGCTGATGAAATTAATCGGCGACGAGAAAGAAATTTATTTAACAATTAAAAATACTTGGAGCAATGGTTAGAGAATTTAAGAACATGGCTCTGACAGTCGTAGAGAACGAGTGTTTGAGCGGCGCATCGCGCAAGGTGATGGCAGGTATGATGACTATCGACGAGAAGGGCAAGAAGGTGAGGTTTGCCGAAGCTGCCCCACGTCCGATGAGAACGAGGAACATCAAGCTGTATGACGGGCCGTTCCTGTCGGTGGTGAGAAAAGTCGATGGCACGATGGTGATGCACAGCAAGGCAATAGACCCCTCCACGGTGGAGGACTTCTCGACGAAGATGCTGCAGGAGGCTATCGGCGTGCAGTTGAAGATGAACGAGTTAAAGAAAGGGTAATCGGCTTATGGAAATAACGAACAATGAAAGACCGATGTACGGTGCGTTGCCCTACGACATGATTGTGGACAAGTGGAGCGAGGTGTATTATAACGGGAGTCAGCCAACAGCGGCTGACTCCTCCACCAGGACGTATGAACTGGCGATGGCACTGAGAAACATTGCCAATAATGACGCCAACTTGCTGATGAAGATCATACCGACCTACGAGGGCATGAGCGAGGAGATGAAGGCGCAGAAGATTAACGCTGCGGTGAGCGCCAAGCAGACGCAGATGCCGTCGAGGCTGAGAGATGTGCTGAACATCCTGTATGGCGAGAATGTGTATAACAAGAACATCAAAGAAGCCATCGAGGGTATGCAGCTCGATGACGCACTGATATACTACAAGAGAATACCCCAGAGGTTGCTGCCGATGGGATTCAGAGAGTCGGCAAAGCTGGTGGGAAATACGTGCGTATTGCAGATGATATTATTCGTAAGTGCGCTGGTTGGCGGTCTTGCCACAAATGTGCGACTGAGAATCGACGCGTTGTTCAACTGGTTGAACCTGATTGTTTTCATTATAGGTCAATCGGGCAGTAACAAGAGCGGTTTGATTACTCTTTATCACATCTGGGTAAGCTCATTGGCTGCTGAGGATGAACTGTTGGAGGAGAAGGAGAGGGAATACGACAGACAGATGAAGCTGAAAAAGAACTCTAAAGAACAGCCTGAGAAGCCTGACCTGCCATACAGGCTCATTCCTCTCAACAATACTTTGGCAAACGTAGCGGAGGGTTTGGATAACCTGAAGTCTGAGCATGCCATATCAGTGAGTGACGAGATTGACGAAATCAACGGCAAATGGAGTGGCGGAGACAAAGTCATGTTGTCGGTGATGCTAAGAAAGGCATTTGATGCAGCAGAGTTCTACAAACGCGCAAAGTCGTCTGACGCAGCGAAATGTCATCGCAAGAATCTTAAGTGGAACGTTGCCATCACGGGTACAGACGATGCCCTAATGAGATTTATGACCCAATATACGGACGGCCTGCAGAGCAGACTTGCCCTCGGATGTATGCCCGACAACACTTATCTGCCAAAGACAAATGCCGTGACACTGAAGGAATCGGAAGTGGAGAACATAAAGAGCGTGGCAAGGGTGCTGAGGGCAATGAAGGGCGACTTGATTCTGCCTAAGTTGGACAAGGCAAGCGACGACTGGACGGAAGGCATAAGGATTGAGGCTCTGAAAAACAATGATAAAGTGCTTGGGCGTGCCAGGATGCGAGACCATGTGATAAGCATGAGGGTCGTGTGCTGCATTATGATGTGTGCCGTGGCTGAGAAGCTGATAAAGAAGCATGGTGTTGACAGGGCTGAGGAGATGCTGAAGAACGACCCCGACTTGCTGCAGAAGATGATGAAGCGCGAACAGACTCCAGCAATGATGGAGACATACAAGGTGGTTGCCGACTACATCATCGACAATGACCTTTATTTCTTCCGCGAAAAGCTTGAAAACGCTTACAGGAAGAGCGAGGAGAGAATAAAAGTGGGACTGAGAGTGATAAGAGGCAAGAACGACAGCATCTATTCGAGGTTGCCGCAGGTGTTCTCGCATGCGGAATTGGCAATGGAGGCAAAGAAGGTGAAGGGACCCGACGTGACCGACAATGCCATCAAGCAGATAATAAAGAACTGGAAGGCTTCGGAACTGATTGTGTCTGAGGGAGATAAGTATAAGAAGCTGATGTGATGGTGTCAAAGTCAAAGTGTCAAACTAAAATTAAGAATTAAAAATTAAAAATTAAGAATTAAGAATTAAGAATGAAGAGTGAAGAATTGGATAGGGTTAGGGCTACGCCTATTGAGGAGGTGGCTGGGCGGTTGGGAATGACGGTGGTGCGCCATACGGCGCTCTGCCCCTTCCACAACGACAAGAACCCAAGCCTGCACTTCCACCGTGGCAAAAACCGCTTCAAGTGCTTTGCCTGCGGGGCAAGCGGCGATGTGGTGGACTTGGTGATGAAATATAATAATGTGGGGTTTAGGGAGGCGGTGGAGTGGTTAATGGAAGGTAGAGGGGAGAGGGTAGAAGGTAGAGATTACCGCACTGCTGCAAACCCAGGCTCAAGCATATCTCTACCCTCTACCTTCTACCCTCTACCCTCTACCTTCTACCCTCTACCTTCTCAAAAGACTCCCGACCTCGAATACCTCTCCACTCTCGTTGCTCATCCCGTTATTAATGCCGAGGCGGCGCATTTCCTGTTTGACGAGAGGAAGATTGACCCAAGGGTGGTGAGGTGGTGCGGACTGACGAGCATCGACGTGCCTAAGCCATGCTGGCGTTGGGGCAAGGCATTCTACGATGCTCCCTCGCTGCTGATTCCGTATCGAGACGTGGATGGGAAGTTGATAACGGTGCAGGGGAGAAGGTTGGAAGAATTAAAAATTAAAGAAATGGGCGATGAGGTGAGTGGGCAGCTAAATCCCCCCTTGGGGGGCGGGGGGGCTACCCCTCGCTTCCGTTTTCCTCCTGGCTCAAAGGTGGGAATGTATAACAAGCCGGTGGTGCGGAGGCTGAGGGAGGGCGACGAGCTGTGGATTACGGAGGGACCCTCGGACTGCTGGGCTATGCTCTCGGCTGGGAGGAAGGCGGTGGCAATACCTTCGGCTACGAGCCTTACGATGGACGATGTCGGTCTGATTAAGGATGGACTGCCACGAGGGGTGACGCTAAACATGATGCCCGACAACGACCGCCCAGGCATGGAACTCTTCCAAACCCTGAAACGCTTCTTCCCTGAACTGAAAGGGCATGTTCTGCCCGAGGGAGTGAAGGACTTTGGGGAAATGTGGAGAGGAATTAGGAATTAAGAATTAAGAATTAAAAATTAAGAACTCAACTTTCTGTAGTGGGAAGTTAAAGGAGTTAAGGAAGTTAAAGGAGTTAAAGACGTATGTTTTTGCCCTGATAACTTCCAAGGGATTCGAAAAGACTATTGTCTTTAACTCCTTTAAACTCCTTTAACTCCTTTAACTCCATAATGTTGAGCGAATGCGAAACTTAAGTTAAAAATTAAGAATTAAGAATTGAGATTTTTTTGCGAGTTATTTGTCGTGTCCTTCCTTGGGGAAGGCGGGGATGAATTTCATTTGGTGCATTATTTGACGCTGGCGCTTCAACATGTAGGCGGAGGGAGAGGCGGAACTGAACTTGCGGGGATTGGGCAGAGTGGCGGCTATCAGGGCGCATTGGGCACGGGTAAGTTCCTTTGCCTCGCAGTCGAAATGATATTCTGCCACGGCATCGGCACCGTAGATGCCATCACCCATCTCTATGGAGTTGAGATAGACCTCCATGATGCGCTGCTTGCTCCACATTATCTCTATAAGGCTGGTGAAATATGCCTCAAGTCCCTTGCGCACCCATGTGCGACCAGGCCAGAGGAAGACGTTCTTCGCCGTCTGCTGGCTTATGGTGCTTGCGCCGAGTTTGGGTTTGTTCTTTTGTGTCCGGTTGCGCTTTGCCGCCTTCTCTATCGCCTTGAAGTCGAAACCGTGATGCTGCATGAAACGCTGGTCCTCGCTTGCCATTACCGCAACGGGAAGCGATGGCGACATTTCCTCAAGCGACACCCAATGGTGGTGCATCTTGAGAGATTTGCCATCGGAGATTTGCTGACCGAGGCGGATGAACATCAGAGGAGTGAAATAGACAGGGACGAAGCGAAGTGCCACAACAGCAAGAATGGTGGAGCCAAAGAAGGCTACCACCACCCATTGTAAAACGATTCTTACCCTACGGAGAAGAATTTTTGTAACAATCATATCATTGTATTTAAGTTTTGCATTTGCTCAACTTCTAAACTCCTTAACTACCAGCAATTACCAAGAGATGGATTAGTTCAGAGTTCCGTTTTCTGCTGCCTGAATCATCTCCTTGCTCGCATACATATAGACCTCAACACGGCGGTTCTGCTCCTTGCCGGCGGCAGTAGAGTTGTCGGCTACTGGGTTTGCCTCGCCAAGACCCTCAACACTCTTAATCTGTGAGGCACTTACGCCAAGAGCCTGAAGGTAAGAGGAAACGGATGTGGCACGGTCGAGCGAGAGAGCCTTGTTCTTCTCGGCGCTCTGAGCAGCTGTTGAGTTCTTCCAACCAGTGTTGTCGGTATAGCCCTGGATAGCCACGTCGCAAGAGGTGTTGTTCTTCAGCACCTGTGAGAACTGCTGGAGAGAAGTCTTTGCTGCTGCAGAGAGGTCAGCCTTGCCTGTCTGGAAAAGGATGCCAGAGTCGAAAGTGACCTTAACTGCCTGAAGACCATTGGCATCGGTAACAGACTCTACCTGAGCGTTCTGCACTGCCTCAGCCTCAGCCTTAGCCTTGTCCATCTTCTTGCCTATGAGCGCACCTGCTCCGGCACCTACGGCACCACCAATGGCAGCGCCAACGGCTGTGTTACCTGCAATCTTACCTACGATAGCACCAAGCAGCGCGCCACCACCAGTACCAATGGCAGCACCCTTCTGAGTGTTGTTACAACCTGCCAGCACGAGGGCGAGGCAGAGAACGAAAGAAAATACCTTAATCTTTTTCATATCAGTTTATTTATTTAAAAAATATAGTTGTTGCTTCCTTTTGGGGCTGCAAAGATAGTGTAAAAAATCCATTTAGCGAAAAAAACGAGGATATTTTTTTGTTTTTATACATAAGTAGAACATAAAAGTGAAATAAAAGACGATAATTGCTTTGCGTTTAAATATTTTTTTGTACCTTTGCAGAAAGATTATATAAACACCAAAAAGAAAATGGCAAAAGAATTAAAGGATTTGACAAAGAGAGCCGACAACTACAGCCAGTGGTACAACGACCTTGTGGTTAAGGCTGACCTGGCAGAGCAGTCTGCCGTAAGAGGCTGTATGGTGATTAAGCCATACGGTTATGCGATTTGGGAAAAGATGCAGCGCCAACTCGACGCTATGTTCAAGGAGACCGGCGTGCAGAACGCCTATTTCCCATTGCTGATACCAAAGTCTTTCCTCTCTCGCGAGGCTGAGCATGTTGAGGGCTTCGCCAAGGAGTGTGCCGTGGTGACACACTACCGCCTGAAGGCAAAGGAGGACAAGAGCGGCGTGGAGGTTGACCCTACGGCACGCTTGGAAGAGGAGCTCATCATACGACCAACATCAGAGACCATCATCTGGAACACATACAAGAACTGGATTCAGTCGTGGCGCGACCTGCCACTGATGTGCAACCAGTGGTGCAACGTGATGCGCTGGGAGATGCGCACACGTCCGTTCCTGCGTACGTCGGAATTCCTGTGGCAGGAGGGACATACAGCACACGCCACACGCGAGGAAGCTGAGGCTGAGGCACAGAAGATGCTGAAGGTGTATGCCGACTTTGCCGAAAACTGGATGGCTGTGCCTGTGCTGCAGGGCGTGAAGAGCGAGACCGAGCGTTTTGCCGGTGCCCTCGACACATACACCATCGAGGCGATGATGCAGGACGGAAAGGCCCTGCAGAGCGGAACAAGCCACTTCCTCGGACAGAACTTCGCCAAGGCGTTCGACGTGACATATCTCAACAAGGAGAACAAGCCCGAATACGTATGGGCCACATCATGGGGAGTGAGCACCCGACTCATCGGTGCGCTCATCATGACCCACTCCGACGACAACGGACTCGTGCTGCCTCCGAAGCTCGCGCCTATACAGGTGGTCATAATCCCAATCACTAAGGGTGGCGACCAACTTGCTGCCATCAGTGAGCGTATTGCCCCCATCGTGGATGCACTGCGAAAGAAGGGTATAACCGTGAAATACGACGATGCCGAGAACAAGCGTCCGGGATTCAAGTTTGCCGACTACGAGCTCAAGGGTGTGCCCGTGCGTCTCGTGCTTGGAGGACGCGACCTTGAGAATGGCACTATCGAGGTGATGCGTCGCGATACTTTGGAGAAGGAGACTGTCAGCATAGACGGCATCGAGACCTATGTTGAGAACCTGCTGGAGGACATCCAGAAGAACATCTTCGAGAAGGCGCGTAAGTATCGCGACGAGCATGTGTATGTATGCGACAACTACGACGAGTTTAAGGAGAAGATCAAGGACGGAGGCTTCTTCCTCTGCCACTGGGACGGCACAGCCGAGACCGAGGCAAAGATAAAGGAGGAGACACAGGCAACAATCCGCTGCGTGCCTTTCGCCTACGAGCAGACACCTGGCGTGGATATGGTGAGCGGCAAGCCAGCCAAATGCAGGGTGATCATAGCGAGAAGCTATTAATTTAGAGGAGTTAAAGGAGGTAAAGGAGTTCAAGGAGTTAAAGGAGTTAAAGGAGTTAAAGGAGTTAAAGACAAATGTTTTTGCACTGACATCCGATGCTTAAGACGATTGTCTTTAACTCCCTCCCTACACTCCCTACAACCCCCTACACCCCTTCACCACCCTACCCCAATAAAAATTAGACCTAAAAAACAACCTTACTATGAACAAAGCCATTGCTACAAAATGCCTATTGGCATTGATGCTGACCGTTGGCAACCTGTTGTCCGCGCAGGGACAACAGCTACAGGCCGCCTTGTCACACTATTCCACCGACGACGGATTATGCTCAAACGCCGTGTCGGACATTAAGCAAGACGGATATGGATATATTTGGATAGCCACCTGGAACGGACTGTCTCGATTTGATGGCTTCAACTTCTACAACTACAAGACCGGAGGCCAAAGCCGTGTGCCACTGCTTCACAACCGAATCAGCGAAATTCAGATAGACAGGATGCAGAACGTTTGGATGAGGATGTATGACGGACGTGTGTTCGTGCTTGACCGCCGCACCGACCGCATCACCAATCCCTTTACCGACGTGAGCGGCTACAAGGACTTCCGCTCCACAAGCAAGCTGAGCGTGACACACAACGGCAACATACTGATCCTGATGGACGGTGTCGGCATCTATAGGATGAAGAGCACGCTGAACGGAATAAGCAAACAACTAATCACAACCGAGCAACTCAAAGCCACATCCATTGTCGAGGGCTACAAGGACGACCTATGGGTAGGGACCGACAAGGGAATACACCAGTTCAACTCAAGCAGCGAGACCATCGACGGCATAGGCATATTGGAGGAAGAGTCAATACTGTGCATGTTCTCCAACGGCTACAACATCTATGCGGGAACCGTTTCGGGCAAGATAGTGGAATGGTCGTATGGCGAGGAGCCACGACAACTGCTGCAACTGAGCGAGCCTGTACGCACGCTCTATAAGGACTCGCGTGGCTCAGTGTGGTATGCCACCGACAAGCAGGGTATATCACGCCTCGACCTTACCACAGGAATGACGAAGGACTACGAGCAGACGGTAACGGTGCCAGAATATGACCAACACACAGCAAACGTGACCGAGGTGAGCGGCGTGGTATGGGTGAACATGAACCACGGAGGCTTCGGCTATTTCAACCGCGAGAAAGACGAGATAGAGTATTTCCACAACAACCCACTCAACCCCTGGGAACTGTCCAACACGCTGGCATCGTTCCTCGCCCTGCCAGAAGGAGTGATATTCGAGGCAACGAGCCGCAAGGGACTTGAGAAACTCGAGATATTGAAAAAGACCATCGATAGGCTCTCGATTTATGACGGAGCCGAGGGGCAGAACACCAACGAGGTGAGGGCAATATACTACGACAAGGACCGTAGGCTGCTCTTCGTAGGCAACAAGAAAGGACTGCTCAAGGTCACTGACGGCGTGAACAAGCAATACTACAACGACGTGGGCGGCACAGGCGATTTCGGACGCATCTACGGAATAGACAAGGACAAGAAAGGCAACTACTGGATAAGCACCAAGGGAACAGGCGTTATCAAGATGACCCCTACGGGACAGGGCTACCGCTACACCAGATACAGAATGGAGAAAGGCAGGCAGATATGGCTCAACGACGAGAACATCTACGCCACCGTCGAGGATCCTTCGGGCAACATCTGGATAGCAACCTACGGCGGAGGTGTGAACATACTGACAAAGGACAAGAACGGCACGGAAATCATTGCCAACTGCGACAACATCATCCGCCACTACCCCAACAACGAATACAGAAAAGTAAGGACTCTTGCCGTTGACAAGAGAGGACGCGTATGGGCAGGCACTACAGACGGACTGCTCATAATGCAGAAAAACGGCAACCACATAAAGATGACTCGGGTGGAGGACAGCGAGGAGGTGGAGACCAACCTCAACAGCAAGGACATAATAGTGCTGCGCTGCGATGCCAAGGGAACCATGTGGATAGGAACCAACGGCGGAGGACTGAGCCGATGCCTCAACACCAACGCTGAGACAGACTTCAAGTTCGAGACATTCGGCAGTGAGGACGGACTGCCCTCCGAGGAGATAAAGAGCATAACGTTCGACGCTATAGGAAACGTGTGGTTCGCCACCGACCATATGCTTTGCTCGTTCGACACGTCACGACACATCTTCAGCACCTTTGGCATACAGGACGGTGTTGACGACTGCATCTGCTCGGAGGGCGCGGCAGCCACTACGGCACGCGACAATCTCGTGTTCGGTACGCAAGACGGATATTATTTCATCGACAAGCACAAGCTGACAGGCGGAAAGGGCAAGGCACTGAAGCTGCGCCTCACCGACTTCTATCTCAACGACGAGCTTATGTCGCCACGCCTTAACGACGTGTTCGACTACTATGTGCCCGAGGCAAAGGAGGTGACACTGCCTGACCACAGCTCACTTTTCTCATTCCGTTTCGCCTCGCTCAACTATCAGCTCCAACACAGGGTACACTACCAGTATATGCTTGAGGGATATGACAAGGAATGGCTTACTGCCGACAAGGACAGGACGGTGAGCTACTCCAACCTTCCGTCGGGCAAATACATACTGCGCGTGAAGGCATCGCTTTTGGAGTCGCCCGATAGGGTTGACGTGAAATCCATAACCATCATTGTGCCTCCGTCGTTCTTCCTCTCCTCGTCAGCCATTTGGATGTATATGGCAGCGTTCGTGCTCATAGGCGTAGGATTGCTCATTTGGCGGCAGAACAAGATGATGGACGAGATGATGCGTAGGAAAAGCGAGGAGGGAGCCGAAGCCCCCGTTGCCGAAACTGCGGAAGAGGAGAAAACCGAGGTGGAGGAAAGTCGGGAAGAGGAAATCATCGAAGCTGAGATAATAGAGGAGGCAGAGATAATTGACAATGACTACACATCTGCAAATAAATTCTAAAAATAACATTGTTTTGTTGTTAATTCGACAATAATGCATTACCTTTGCAGACACTTACAGGACCGTATCAGAAAGATAGGGATACTCATCAAATAAAATAGAAAACACGAGTAGTCTTCCTTTGCCAATGGCGGGCCACATTCCTCGGATAGCCGCAAGGCCGGTGGATTACAAAAGCGGGGAGACGCTCACACCTTATTCAATAAGGAGTTTTCATCATCTTCGGGTACGGTCCTACTTTTTTTTTCAAGTTTACACCTTTTTATATAATATAGTATATGTTTTCCGGAATAATTGAAGAATATGCTACGGTTACGGCAATAAGCCGCGACCGTGACAACATCGACCTCACGTTGAAGTGCTCTTTCGTGGGCGAGCTGAAAATCGACCAGAGCGTAGCCCACAATGGCGTTTGCCTTACAGTGGTGAGGAACGATGGAAAAGAATATGTAGTGACTGCCATGAAGGAGACTCTCGACAGGAGCAACCTTGGCGACCTGAAGGTAGGCGACAGAGTGAACGTGGAACGCTCGATGATGATGAACGGACGACTCGACGGACACATCGTGCAAGGGCACGTTGACCAGACAGCCATCTGCACTGCAATTGACGATGCCAACGGCAGCAAGTACTTCACCTTCCAATACGCGTACGACAAGGAGAAAGCCCGCCACGGCTATTTCACGGTTGACAAGGGTAGCGTAACGGTCAACGGCGTGTCGCTCACCGTGTGCAACCCTACAAAGGACTCCTTCCAAGTTGCCATCATTCCATACACCTTCGAGCATACCAACTTCCACGACATAGAAGTGGGCACGAAGGTGAACATAGAGTTCGACATTTTAGGCAAATACATAGCAAGACTTAAAGAGGTGGAGTAGCGTTTTACTCCACCTCTTGTAGTTAATAAAACTAAACGAAACAAAATCCAGCAAGAAAAAAAGGCTTATTATTTCTACTAACTTGCTTATTATATCTATTATGTTTTGATATTTCCCGATTTATTCCCAACTTTGCACCGACAAAACAGAAAGAACATGAACATAAAGCATTTAATTCTTATGTCGTTGTTGCTGCCCCCCACTGTGATCTCCGCACAGGAGACGGGACCAACTATTGACACGAAAACCACAGAGCAGACCACACACAAGTGGACACTTGACGATTGCATAAGACATGCAATGGAAAACAGCATCACGCTGAAGAAGAGCCAAGTTGCTATTCTCTCATCAAAAGAGGACGTGGAACAGGCGAAGGCCGCCCTACTACCCTCACTCAGCGCATCCACCAACCAGTCGTTCGGATGGAGACCTTGGAACGAGGCTGGAGTAAGCACTGTAGCAAACGGTACGGTGGTGAACAAAATCAGCAAGACCTACTACAACGGCAGCTATGCCGTGAATGCGCAGTGGACGCTGTGGAACGGCAACCGCAACCACAACACGCTGAAGCAGAACAAACTCACGTCGGAAAAGGCAGAGCTTGACTCGGCAACGGCTGCGAACACGCTGAAAGAGCAGATTGCCAACCTCTATGTCCAGATTCTCTACCTCAACGAGGCAATAAAAGTGAACGAGCAAAGCTACGCCACAAGCCTGAAGAACGAGGAAAGCGGAAAGGCACAAGTGGAAGTGGGAAAAATGTCGAAAGCAGACCTCGCACAGCTTACTGCACAGACAAAGCAAGACGAATACAACATAGTGAACGCACAGGCAGAGACCGCAAAGGCGAAACTCCAGCTCAAGCAGCTGCTTGAACTTGAGGGTGACATGGATTTCGACATCTATATACCAGAGGAGAGCGACACGAAGGCTCTGGCTGAAATACCATCGCTGCAAGGAGTATATCAGAACGCATTGGCAGGTAGGCCAGAGATTGCCAGCGGACTGCTCAACATAGAGAGCCAGGAGCTTGGCGTAAAGATAGCCAAGGCAGGCAAGCTGCCACAAATCAGCATGAACGGAGGCTTAGGGACAAGCACCACCTCGATGAACAACCACAGCTGGGGCTATCAGATGAAGACCAACTTCGACGCTACGGCAGGACTTTCGGTGAGCATACCTATATTCGACAACCGCTCTACGAAGACAAGCGTAAACAAGGCACGGCTCGCCGTGATAGACGCCAACCTCGACCTCCAGGACAAGCGCAAGACACTCTACAGCACCATTGAGGGCTACTGGCTTGACGCCAACACCAACCAGCAGAAGTTCAAGGCAGCCCAGGCTAGCGTAGAGAGCATGGAGGCAAGCTACGACTTGCTGAGCGAGCAGTTCCGACTCGGACTGAAGAACATCGTTGAACTAATGACGGGCAAGAACAATCTCGTCACAGCCCAGCAGAACATGCTGCAAAGCAAGTATATGACGATTCTCGACATACAACTATTGAAATTCTACAATGGCGAAAGCCTCTAATCCCCAATAAAATAAAACGAAAGACAATGAAAAAGATTAGCAAAATATGGTATATCGCAGGAGCAATCATCGTCGTGGCGGTTGCCGCATGGTTGTTCTCCGGAAACAAGAAAGACCTTCAAATACAGTTCAGCAAGGAAAAGGCACAAAAGGCAAACATACAGAACAGCGTGACAGCCACAGGAACCATAGAGCCAGTGACATCGGTGACCGTTGGTACGCAGGTTTCGGGTATCGTAAGCCGACTGTTTGTTGACTACAACAGCGTGGTGAAGAAAGGACAGGTGATAGCGGAGCTTGACAAGACAAACCTCATTAGCGAACTGAACACCGCAAAGGCAAACCTCGCAAGCGCACAGAGCAGCCTGAAATACGAGAGCGACAACTTCAAGCGCTACAAGACACTGTTTGACAAAGGTCTCGTGAGCGCCGACGAGTATGAGAGCGCGAAACTCTCCTACGACAAGGCACTGCAGACAGTGAACACCTCGAAGGAGTCGGTGCAGAAAGCACAGACAAACCTCGGCTATGCCACCATCACGTCGCCTATCGACGGTGTTGTGTTGTCGAAGGCTGTTGAGGAAGGACAGACAGTTGCCGCCAGCTTCAGCACCCCAGAGCTTTTCACCATTGCGCAGAACCTTACCGACATGCGTGTCATCGCCGACGTTGACGAGGCTGACATAGGCGACGTGAAGGAGGGCGAGAGAGTGACATTCACCGTTGACGCCTACCCCAACGACACGTTTGAGGGCGAGGTGACACAGGTGAGACAGGAAGCCACCACAACGAACAATGTCGTAACCTACGAGGTTGTAATCAGCGCACCCAACAACGACCTCAAGCTAAAGCCTGGACTCACCGCCAACGTGACCATCTACACAGCCGAGAAGCAAGGAGTGCTGAGCGTGCCAAGCAAGGCACTGCGCTTTACGCCTACACAGGAGACAGTCGGAAAGATGAAGATACAGGACACTAACGGCAAGAACAAGGTGTGGACAATAGAGGGCAACACGCTGAAGGCACACACCGTGCAGATAGGAATGTCTGACGGCATAAACACCGAAATACTCTCAGGCATCAGCGAAGGCAGCATTATTGTTACCGGAGTTGAGGAAATAGCCGCACAGGCAGAGCCTGCCGAGCAGCAGCAAGAACGATCTCCATTCGCCCCAGGCCCTCCGGGAAGAAACAAGAAGAAGTAAGACCACGGAGTGATGAACAGAAAAAAAATGGAAAATAAGCAATGACAGACAGGAAAGTTGTTATAGAACTACAGGACGTTAGGCGGGACTTCCTTGTTGGCGAGGAAACCGTCCATGCCCTGCGTGGCGTGTCGTTTAAGATATACGAGGGTGAGTTTGTCACCATCATGGGAAAGTCGGGTTCTGGAAAATCAACACTCCTCAACCAGCTCGGCTGTCTCGACACTCCCTCAAGCGGAGAATACATTCTCGATGGTGTTCCAGTACGCACCATGTCACGCTCGCAACGTGCCGTGCTCCGCAACCGAAAGATTGGATTCATATTCCAGAACTACAATCTCTTGGCAAAGACAACAAGCGTTGAGAACGTTGAGCTACCGCTGATGTATAATCCGAGTGTAAGCGCTGAGGAACGCCACAAGCGTGCCATAGAGGCACTGAAAGCAGTTGGACTTGGCGACCGGCTCTACCACAAGTCAAATCAAATGTCAGGCGGACAGATGCAGCGAGTGGCAATAGCCCGCGCCTTAGTGAACAACCCCGCGGTGATACTTGCCGACGAGGCAACGGGAAACCTCGACACGAGGACATCGTTCGAGATTCTCGTGCTCTTCCAGAAACTACATGCCGAGGGACGCACGATAATCTTTGTAACGCACAACCCCGACATCGCAAACTATTCGAGCCGCAACATCATGCTCCGCGATGGCAAGGTGATAAGCGACGAAGTGAACAACAACATACAGTCGGCGGCGGAAGGTTTAGCAGCACTGCCTGTTTCCACCGACGAATGAATGAGTTGACAAGTTGACGAGTTAATACTTAGTTGACAAGTTGTTTCTTTTCAAAATAGAGTAAAAATGAACTATACGAATCTATTCAAGATAGCCATAAGGGCAATAGCTGCCAACAAGACACGCTCGTTTCTCACAGCCCTCGGCATCATCATCGGTATAGCATCGGTCATAACCATGCTTGCCGTTGGTCAGGGCACAAAACAGAGCATTCAGGCGAACATTGCCGAGATGGGCTCAAACATGATAATGATCGGTCCTGGAGCCGACCGCCGTGGTGGAGTGCGTCAGGATGCCTCATCAATGGAGACGCTGAAGCTCACCGACTATGAGGCAATAAAGGAGGAATGTACTTACATAAAGGCAATAAGCCCCACCGTAAGCAAGAGCGGGCAGTTCATCTATGGCAATGAGAACACCCCATCCACCATCTATGGCGTGAATCAGGACTATATGGAAATACGCCAGCTCAACGTTGCCGATGGCGAGATGTTCACCGATGGCGATATCAAGACGAGCGCAAAAGTGTGTATTCTCGGTCAGACCGTAGTGGATAACCTTTTCCCCAACGGAGGCGACCCAATAGGTAAGGTAGTGCGCTTCAACAGCATTCCGTTCCGCGTGGTAGGAGTGTTGAAGAAAAAAGGCTACAACTCGATGGGCATGGACCAGGATGACCTCGTGCTTGCCCCATACACGTCGGTGATGAAACGCATCCTTGCACAGACCTATCTTGGAGGAATACAGTGTTCGGCAATAACCGAGGGAGTGACGGAGAAAGCCACTGACCAGATAACGGCAATCCTCCGACGCACCCACAAGCTGAAAGATGCCACGGAGACCACCGAGGCAGATGCCGACGACTTCAACATCCGATCGCAGGAGGAACTGTCGTCGATGATGACGTCAACCACCGACATGCTGACAATACTGCTTGGTTGCGTGGCAGGCATATCGCTCGTCGTAGGTGGCATCGGCATCATGAACATCATGTATGTTAGCGTCACGGAGCGCACGCGTGAGATAGGTCTGCGCATGAGTGTCGGTGCAAGGGGAATCGACATTCTCAACCAGTTCCTCATCGAGGCTATACTGCTGAGTGTCACGGGAGGAATAATCGGTGTTTTTCTCGGCATCGGCGCATCATTCATGATAAAGTCAATGGCACACTGGCCAATCGACATACAAGGATGGACCATAATAATGAGTTTTGCCGTCTGCACCCTAACAGGAGTGTTCTTCGGTTGGTATCCAGCCAAGAAGGCAGCTCAACTCGACCCAATAGAGGCATTGAGGTATGAATAAAAAACTAAACTTTGCCCTGCACATCGCGGCGTGGATTCTGATCTTTTTCACGCCGCTGATGTACACAGGCCACACCAACTTCCTCGATGTGCGGCGCTATCTCTTCTTTAGCGTCGCACCTCTAACGTTGGTGGTGGTTTTCTATGTCAACTACTGCTTCCTCGTTCCACGATACTATCTTGACAACAAGCGCAAGATGTTCTATCTTACGAACGTGGTCTTAATCTTGCTCCTCACAATCAGCCTGCACTACTGGATGCACTACTGCCGCACGCTGTTTGAACCCTTAAAAGGC
This sequence comes from uncultured Prevotella sp., assembly GCA_945833995.1. Taxonomy (GTDB): domain Bacteria; phylum Bacteroidota; class Bacteroidia; order Bacteroidales; family Bacteroidaceae; genus Prevotella. The sequence goes on along the minus strand of CAMAGM010000004.1, from coordinate 19,986 downwards.
AATGGCGACGTGCATATAGGTCCTGACCTCCGCCCGTACGTCTTCATGCTCCGCGACATGTTCAACATGGTCATGTCGTGTGTGGTTGCAACGGCAATACGCCTTTCTGAAAAACTGCGACAGACTGAGGATGCGCGTATGGAGATAGAGAAAGCCAAGACTGAGGCAGAGCTGAAAAACCTCAAGGCGCAAATCAATCCACACTTCCTGCTCAACACACTAAACAACATCTATGCTTTGACAGCCATTGACACCACACGAGCCCAAAATGCCATCGACCAGCTTAGCAAAATCCTACGCTATGTGCTATATGAGAACGACCGTGAGTTCGTGCATCTCACCGACGAGATAAATTTCATTAACAACTACATCAACCTGATGCGTATCAGGGTATCGTCAAATGTCGATGTAAGGGTAAACATCATCGTCCCACAGGACAGCCATGCCTGCATCGCGCCCATGATAATCATCTCACTCATTGAGAATGCCTTCAAACATGGCGTAAGCGCATCGGCACCAAGCTATGTATATATCGACATAAGGGCCGACGTGGGCATCATTGAATGTCACATCCGAAACAGCAACAACCCGAAGCCCAAGAGCGACCACAGTGGTCATGGAATAGGCTTGCAACAAGTGTTGAAACGACTTGAGCTCGCCTATAAGGACAACTACAAATGGGAGAAATGGGCTGATGAAAAAGAATACAACTCCAAAATCGTAATTTATGACACTAAACTGTGCTATTATTGACGACGAGCCATTGGCAGTCGAACTGCTTTCAGGATACGTCAGACGTACTCCTTTTCTCAACCTAACAGGAGGTTACAACAGTGCCGTAAGTGCCATCAAGGCATTGCGTGAGCATCCTGTTGACCTACTTTTCCTTGACATACAGATGCCTGAGCTCAGCGGGCTGGAATTTGCGAAAATCCTACCGAAGGAGACACGCATCGTCTTCACCACGGCATTCAGCGAATATGCCCTTGAGGGCTACGACATTGACGCGCTGGGCTATCTGCTAAAACCTATCAGCTATGAGAAGTTCATAAAAGTGGCACAGAAAGGACTTGAGTGGTTCACACGAGTGTCAAAACTCGACAGTTTCCGCAACGACCGATTCATGTTCGTGAAGAGCGATTACAAACTTGTTCGCGTCTCCCTCGACGACATCATATACATCGAGGGACTTAAGGACTATGTGAGAATCTACCTTGAGAACGGCGACAAGATAATGTCGCTGATGAACATGAAGACGCTTGAGGATTTCCTTCCCCGACCAGAGTTTCTGCGCTCCCACCGCTCGTTCATCGTACACATGACCAAGGTGAACCTCATTGACCGCATGCGCTTCGTGTTTGGCGACATCTATGTGCCAATTTCCGACAGCTACAAGGACTCTATCAACGACGTTATCGACCGCTACACGCTGGTTTGAGAATGAATATCACGTTAACAAAATAACACGTCCCTACAACAAGTGTTACTTTGTTAACGTGATTTTGGCATCAACATTCCCATATTTCCCCAAACACGCTTTGTGTGCACCTTATCTATAAATATTTTTATTTATATAACAAAGTAACACTTTATGTTACTCTTTCCCAAGATATGCAGCAACCATTTCCGCACACCGCTCACCGTCAACTCCAGCCGAAACTATGCCACCTGCATATCCTGCACCCTCGCCACAAGGGAAAAGTCCATCTATGGTGACGTGCATAAGTCGCTCTGCATCACGCAATATGCGCACAGGAGATGAAGTTCTTGTCTCAACGGCTATCACTACGGCATCGTTGGTCAGGAAGCCATGGCTCTTTCGTCCAAACACCTTGAATCCTTCACGTAGCCTGCTGCCCACATGCGTTGGTAACCAGAAATGCAGCGGAGATGAGATCAGTCCTGGGGCATACGACGAGCGTGGAAGGTCGTAGCTTATCTTTCCGTTCACGAAATCCACCATTCTCTGCGCCGGTGCAGTCTGCCTCATGTTGCCTTGCAGCCAGCAGTTTCTCTCCACATCCTTCTGCCATTCCATTATCCTCAGCGGGCTGTCACCCTCCACGTCCTCTGGGCGCAACTCCACCACCATTCCACTGTTCGACCACTGTCCGCCGCGGTTGCTCGGACTCATGCCATTTACAACTATCTGCTCTGCTCCCGTAGCGGCAGGGATTACGAAACCGCCTGGACACATGCAGAAAGAATAAACCCCACGTCCGTCAACCTGCGTCACGAAAGAGTATTCCGCGGCAGGCAGATATTTTCCCCTGCCATTGTTGGTATGGTACTGAATCTTGTCAATCAGCTGTGAGGGATGCTCAAGGCGCACGCCTACGGCTATTCCCTTCGCCTCAATCTCAATATTCTTCTCAAAGAGATAGGAATAGACATCGCGTGCGGAATGGCCTGTGGCAAGTATGACAGGTCCCTCAAACGCCTTTTCGTCCCCAGTAGCGAGATTTACGGTCTCAACGCCGACAACCTTGTTTTGGTTTAGAATCAGTCCTATCATCTTTGTCTCATGATGCACCTCGCCTCCAGACTGCAATATGGTATTGCGCATGTTCTCTATCACTCTCGGCAACTTGTCGGTGCCAATGTGCGGATGGGCATCGCTCAGGATATTCGTCGATGCGCCATGTTGGCAGAACACATTTAAAATTTTCTCAACATTACCACGTTTCTTGCTCCTTGTATAGAGCTTTCCGTCAGAGTAGGCTCCCGCCCCACCCTCGCCGAAACAATAGTTGCTCTCGGTGTTTACCTTCTGCGTCTTTGTAATCTGCGCCAAATCGGTCTTCCTGTTGCGCACATCCTTTCCACGCTCCACTACTATCGGACGCAATCCAAGCTCCACCAAACGTAGGGCAGCAAAAAGACCTGCGGGTCCTTCGCCCACGACTATCACCTTTGTGGACTTGGAAACGTCGGGATAATCAACACGCTCATAACCCTCGTCGGCAGGCATCTCATTTATGAAAAGCCTTACCGAGAGATTCACATAAATCTGCCTGTGACGTGCATCGATGCTACGTTTAAGCACACGTATCTCGTTGATGGTCCTTGCATCAATACCCTTCTCACGGGCAACGAACTCCTTTATCGTCGCCGTGCTTGCCGCAACGTGTGGCAGCACCCTAATTTGATATTCCTGTATCATAGTTGTGCAAAGGTAAACATAGAAAATGAGAAAGCTGCAAAAATTACAGTTAAAAGAATTAAAATACGACAAGTCAGGCGGGGAAAGATTTGGTAATGTCAACAAAACAACATAACTTTGCAGAGTTAAACTGCCCTAAAGCAGAAAAAAGAAACGATATGACAACAGACCTCTCGAATTTTCAACCCAAGATAATTGCCGGCCCTTGCGTGATAGAGTCGGCAGAGCTTCTCGACACAGTTGCCAAGAAATTGGTGGAAATCAATTCCAAGTTTGGCATTGACATTATTTTCAAGGCTTCGTTCGACAAGGCAAACCGAACTTCAATAAAGTCATTCCGTGGCCCTGGCATAGACAAGGGTCTGCAGATGCTTGCCGACATAAAAGGGAAATACGGACTGCGACTGCTCACCGACATACACGAGAGCTGGCAGGCAGAGCCAGCGGGAGAGGTGGTCGATGTAATCCAGATACCGGCATTTCTCTGCAGGCAGACCGACCTCCTCGTGGCTGCGGCAAGGACTGGCCGTGTGGTGAACATCAAGAAGGCACAGTTCCTTAGCGGAATGGACATGAGATACCCCGTGGAGAAGGCACGCGAGGGCGGTGCCTCTGAGGTATGGCTAACAGAGCGTGGAAACATCTATGGCTACAACAACCTCGTGGTAGATTTCAGGAACATTCCCGACATGCTGCAGCTCACCGACAGCGTAATCATGGACTGCACCCATAGCGTGCAACGTCCAGGCGGCGCTGGGGGCAAGACAGGTGGCGACCGCAGATATGTGCCGATGATGGCTCTTGCCGCAAAAGCGTTCGGGGCTAACGGTTGGTTCTTCGAGGTGCATCCTGACCCCGACAAAGGATTGAGCGATGCAGCCAACATGCTGGAGCTTGACAAACTTGAGGGATTGGTTGAACAGTTGGTGAAATAAAAACCGCAAGATAGAAATGACTACAAGAGAATACGCAATACAGTGCATCAAGGACGAGGCACAGGCACTGCTTGAGCTAATTCCAAAACTCGACCACAACTTCGACGATGCCGTTGAGCTGATTTTCCGCTGCCACGGCAAGGTGATAGTGACAGGTGTGGGCAAGAGCGGACACATAGGCGCGAAGATAGCCGCCACACTGTCGAGCACTGGAACGCCATCGTTCTTCATCAACCCTCTCGACGTGTTCCACGGCGACCTTGGCGTGATGACAAAGGACGATGTGGTGCTCGCCATATCCAACTCTGGACAGACCGACGAGTTGCTGAGATTCATACCTATGGTGCTGCACATGGAAATCCCCATTGTGGGAATGAGTGGCAATCCGCAATCGCTGTTGGCAAAATACTCTACCTACCACATCAATGTCAGCGTGAGCAAGGAGGCATGCCCGCTCAACCTCGCACCGACAAGCAGCACGACCGCAACGTTGGCAATGGGCGACGCGCTTGCGGTAGCCCTGATGGAGAAGCGCAACTTCCGTCCTCAGGACTTCGCACAATTCCATCCTGGCGGCGAACTTGGCAAGAGACTGCTGACAACAGCCCAAGACGTGATGCGAGTGGAGGAGCTTCCAGTGCTTGACCCGAACATGAATCTCGGCGAGGCAATAATACTCGTAAGCAAGGGAAAGCTCGGACTTGGCGTGGCAATGGAGAACGACAGCATAGCAGGACTCATCACCGACGGCGACATACGCCGTGCTATGGAGAAATGGCAGGCAGAGTTCTTCAACAAGACCGTTGCCGACATAATGACAAGAAACCCGAAAACCGTCACCCGCCAGACAAGGATCTCGGAAATACAGAAGATAATGAACCGCTATAAGATACATTCGGTGCTCGTAACCGACAAGGAGCGTCATCTTCTCGGAGTAGTTGACCACTACTCATGTATGATATAAATCCAATCTATAGAACAATTACACTATGGCTAAGAATATAAAGACACTACGCAAACTGCTTATCGTACTGCTGCTCGCGGTCCCTGTCGCAGCGGCAAGCATCTATCTTTTCAAGACCCTCAACGCGAGAGTGGGCTTGAACAGCAGTCAGATAAACTGCATAATGAAGGACTCGCGTGGCTTCGTATGGTTGGGCACTCCGGCAGGTCTTTACCGCTATGACGGCTACACGTTCAAGTATTTCCAGTGCAACTCCCTCGACGGCTCGTCGCTTCCCGACAGCTATATTGTGAGCATGCAGGAGTCGCTTGACGGCAACATATGGATAAAGACCGCCTCTGGAATGTGCATCTACAATCCGCAGACCGAGAGCTTTGGCAGGGAAATGAAGCAGGTGTTTGCGAGAATGGGTATGAAGGAAGAGCCACAGATAGTGTATATTGACAGTCAGAAAAACGTTTGGACTTACGTTCAGGGGAAAGGCGTGATGGGCTACAACACCCAGCAACAGCTTCTTTATGAGTTTGGCTATACCGCCGACATCAAGGGCATTCCAGAGGGTGAGGTAAGCTCTATTAGCGAGTGCCGCGACGGAGCTTTGATTGTCTATACCGACGGACGTATAGTGTGCTGCAACATCGACAACCAACAAACAACCGTGTGGACGACAAATGAGATTGCCACCAAACAGCTTCGCAACAGCAACACACTCAAGGCATTTGCCGACCAAGTGGATAACATCTGGCTCTATGGTCAGGGCACGCTCATGGTATATTACAAGAAGGCTAACACCTGGGACACTAACATTGGCGACCAGTTAGGACTCAGCAATGGGGGCATGGACCACAGCGTGACAAGCATGGCTGGCGACCGCAAGGGAAATATCTGGATAGGAACAGACCGCTCTGGACTTATCCGAATGAACGTGAACTCACACGAGATGGAGCCTATTGTACCACGCAGCGCCAACACCTCTACCCCATATAACGAGGAGACGATAGGAATACTCAGCGTCTATGTGGATGACTCAGACCTGCTTTGGGTAGGCACGGAGAAGTCGGGAGTGGCTTATTATGGAAACGACATCTACAAATTCGAGACTGCTTTCTATGGCGACATATCGGCAATGACCCAAGACCAGACGGGAAAGGTTTGGTTTGGAACAAGCAACAAGGGTATTGTGGGATATGAGGGACCACTCACAAGCCAGAAAATCAGCGCTATGGAGACAACACCCGACGGAAGCATCTGGGTAGGCTCGAAGCAGAACGGACTAACGAGGATAAAAGGCGGTGAGACAAAGTTCTATACCGTGGCGAGGGACAGCGGAAGCACCATTATTGACGACCACATCAATGCCCTCTGTGCCGACAAGACAGGTAGCCTTTGGATTGCCACCAACGGAGGCCTGCAAGTGTATAACCCACGCATGAACACGTTCTCCACCTATACTAAGGAGAACGGCAAGCTGACGTCAAACAACATCACCTCGCTTTTCTACGGGCACAACAACAACCTGCTCGTTGGCACCAACGAGGGACTGATGCTCCTCAACCTATCTACAACCGAGAAGACCATGCTGACGGGAAACTCAACCAACCTAAAGACATTCACCAACGACTACATCACCCATGTGATGCAGGATAGCCGTGGACTTATCTGGGTGGGAACACGCGAGGGAGTGAACGTGCTCGACCTCACAACCGACAGCCTCAAATACATTACGGAAAGCGAGGGACTCTGCAACAACTGCATCTGTGGTATAACGGAAGACAAGAACCACAACATCTGGATTACCACGAGCAACGGCGTGTGCCGTGTGGTAGTACAGCGCGTAGGAAAGGACGGGCAGTTCAACTATGGCTTGTACAACTACGACATAAGCGATGGCTTGCAGAGCAACGAGTTCAACATGGGCGCAATCCTGACCAAGAAGGACGGCAACGTATTGCTGGGTGGACTCTATGGTGTGAACTGGACAAGACAGCGGGGAAAGGAGAACACCCGCACCCTGCCAAGGGTCATGCTCACACAGCTATTCATAGGAGAGACCGAGATATTGACCGGACACGAGTACAACGGCACAGTGCCACTGCCACAAGCCCTCAACGAGAGTAGCCGACTTGAGCTGTCGAGCAATCAGAACACGTTTACGATAAAGTTTGCAGGCGGCAACTACAACCAGAGCGAGCGCTTGCAGTTCAAATACTGGTTGGAAGGTCGTGACGAGGACTGGCGAAACGGCGATGCCCTAACCCATGGCGTAACGTTCCGTAACCTTGAGAGCGGCAAATACATCCTCCACGTGAAAGCTGTAAGTTCTGACGGAGCTGTGAGCAAGCAGGAGCGCACGCTTGAGATCATCATTCAGCGTCCATGGTGGATTTCATGGTGGATGATCGTAATTTATGTAGTAGCAGCCATATTCGTATTCTACATCTGGCGATTGGGAACAAAGCAAGTAAAATACCTTTGGAACAAGAAAAAGGCAGTCATTGGCGAGCTTACCCGACAGCGCAATGAGATTAAGTCGGCAAGCGACGAACTACGTCAGCCAATGGCACGCATGGCATCCATCATTGGTACAATAGCCGACAAGTCAGACAGCGTGGAGATGAAGGAGCAAGTCAACTCTCTCCATTTCCAGATGCTGCAGATCATCACGCGCATCTCTGAGATGCAGATGTATCTTGAGAACCCGGAGTCGAAAGCCATTGCCGTAGCCAACGACCGCCTGCAGCTCAACGACCATGGAGAGGTCAACCTGCTTGAGAGCACCAGCGACGAGCTGACAGCAGAGATAGCAAGACCAAAGAAGACAGGACTCATCACACAGCAATATACCATTGCCATTGTCGATGACAACAAGGAGTTCCTGAAGTTCATCAAGGAACGCCTTGGCGACATCTACAACATCTACACCTACGACAACAGCGAGCACGCCATGGGCGACATAGAGGTGCTGCATCCTAACATTGTCGTAGCGAAAGAGGATATGCCGCGGATGACAGGTAGTCAACTCTGCAACAAGATCAAGACCGACACCACCGTGCAGGACATCAAGTTCGTGCTAATGACCGACGGCGTGCTTACTGCTGCCGAGATGGCAGGACGGAACATCACGGTCTCTGCCGACGACTACTTGTCGAAACCATTCAACCTGCACGAGGCTGCGACACGATTCAACAGATTGCTTGGACTTGCACCTGCCGAGGGACTCATGGATGTTATCGAGGGTGTTGAGACACGACGCCTTGAGGGCTACAGCTCAAGTATGACCACCGCCACTGTCGAGCTTGACGACATGGACGACGCAAAGACCGAGGCGGCAAAGGAAGAGGCACGCAAGATAGAGGAGAAGAAGAAGCAGGAGAAGGAAGAGGCAGAAAAGGAGCAGGAGAAACTGAAGACCCAGCTGAGCCTCTACGAGACTGGTGAGACCATTGGCGACTACACCATGACCGACTCCATGGACAAGCAGCTGATAACCAATATCGAGCAGTACGTACTGCAGAACATGAGCCGCGGACACATCAACCTTGAGGAAATGGCTTCGGCAATGGGTATGGGGCGCGTTCCGTTCTATCGGAAGATTAGGGCAATAACCTCCAAGACCCCAGCGGAGCTTGTACGTGAGCTGCGTCTCAAGCATGCCTGCACACTGCTTGAGCGCACCAACATCAACCTCAGCGAGCTTGCCATCAACGTTGGCTTCGTGACAGCAGAGAACTTCATCAACATATTCAAGGAGAAATATGGCATATCGCCACTTGAATACAGACTTGCACATAGGAAATAAGAAAATGATACGCAACATTCTGATTACGTGTTGCTTGCTCCTCTCCGTAAACTTCACCTACGGGGAGGAGCGCAGCGACTCGACCATAAGGCACGTGTTAGAACAGAAGGGAATAGAGTTTTCGGATAACAACACTGTCACACTATTGATGAACGGATATGAGAAGTTTGACGATATGTTTAAGGCAATTCGTCAAGCCAAACATCACGTTCACCTTGAATATTTCAATTTCCGCAACGACTCCATTGCCTCAGAACTGTTCAACCTCCTACGGCGGAAAGTTCAGGAGGGAGTGAAAGTGAGGGCTCTCTTCGACGGGTTTGGCAACGACTCAAACAACCGCCCACTGAAGAAACACCATCTCGACTCGCTCCGTGCGTCGGGAATAGAGATATATGAGTTTGACCCTATACGCTTCCCATGGGTCAACCACGTTTTCAGCCGTGACCACCGCAAGATTGTGGTCATCGATGGCGCAGTGGCATACACAGGCGGAATGAACGTTGCCGACTATTATCTCAACGGTACCGAGCAGGTGGGCGAATGGCGCGATATGCACTGCCGCATTGAGGGAAGCACCGTTGACGAGCTGCAACGCATTTTCCTACGCATCTGGAACAAGGTCACCAAGGAGGACTTGACTGGCGAGGAGTATTTCAGCCAGCCATGCCAGTTCATGGGACTAAAGCCCGACACCACGGCGACAAGGGGAAGGAAACTGGTTGGCATCATCAACAGGGAGCCAAGGAAAACCGCCGACATCATACGCACCTTCTATCTTGAGGCAATAAATTCCGCACAAGACTCCATTAAACTTGTAAACCCCTATCTCACCCTCAACCACAAGCTGAAGAAAGCATTGAAGAAGGCTATAAAAAGAGGTGTGAAGGTGGAGATAATGATCTCGCAGAAGAGCGACATTCCACTCACTCCCGACTGCGTGTTCTACAACGCACACAAACTGAAGAAACACGGAGCCGACATCTGGGTATATCAGCCAGGCTTCCACCACACCAAGATAATAATGGTGGATGGAAGGTTCTGCACCGTTGGAAGTGCCAACCTCAACGCGAGAAGCCTTCGGTGGGACTACGAGGAGAATGCCGTAATACTCGACTCTTGCACCACTGGCGAGTTGAGCCGAATGTTCGACAACGACAAGCAGAAGAGCCTCTATCTCACCGAGCCGCTATGGGATGAGATGCGCTCTCCTTGGAAGAAGTTCGTGGGATGGTTCGCCCACCTACTCTCTCCATTTCTCTGACAAGTCAACCAACATGTCAAGATCCTCCTTGCTAATGCCATTGTCGGCTATGACCTTGAAAAATCCTTCTCTATACATACTATTCTCAAATACATAAATACCCAACAACGATATTCTCTTCTCTTTGGTAAGGCGTAGGATCTCCTTCGCGGAGTGTGTCTTAATCCAGCAAGAGAGTATAAGGGCAAAGGGGCATAGAAGGGTATCGTCATACCCATCAATGCCCTTTTGCAACATTGGGTAAGCCCTGTCAATGTCGTTCCTCAGGAAAAGGATTACGCCAAGCAGACATTTCACACGAAGGTTGTCTGGGTATTTGTACTCCAACTCGAATAATGTGGTCATTGCCTTCTCATACAGTTGTCCATGGAAAAAAGCAAGAGCAATCGTATATAGGTTCTGTGGGTTACTCTCATCTGCATTGACCACATCCAACAACAGTCTTGCAGCCTCTGCGGGATTTATATCAACAAGTTCCCTTCCCAAGAGTTTCTTCGCAATGAGAGAGTCGGGCTTGTGGCGCAATGCTGCGTACAGCATAGATATAGCATTATGCGGCATTTTCAGCTTCAGCATAAGCTTAGCCCCAGCCATCTTACCTTCGTAGCTATCCACTGTCTTAAGTTTACTTCCAATAAGGTCATCACGCAATTGCTCGCACATATTCTTTGCCATGAAAAGCGACAGACGTGGTTGCTCCCGATTATACCAATCGGTTTCGACAAAGAGTTGTTCTATTGAGAACAGATAGGTCGGTCTATAGCCCGTTCCATCTGAAATCCCATCTTCATAATGCTCAAACGGACTAAGAAGACCATTCCGCCATTTGAACAGTTTGAAGAAGCGGTACAGGCTCTGGAGATAATTGCGACGATAGAGGGTCGGTGTCTTGTCCTCTGGCTGATTATTGTGACTAAAGCGTCCCGTGGCCTTGAACTGATCAATCATCGACTTGGGCATGTGTCTTACCATTTCCCCAAGCACAAAGACAAATGAGTATTTGTCGCTATCGCACAGTGGCGTACTGTTGGACATCATTTGAATCAGATCCATGCCATCAGAACCGTCAGTTAAGCTACGCACGGACTTGTGCATAGGGTTGAAAGCTATGAACCAATTTGCCATTTCATTAAAGAAAGGTCCGCGCTTCATTTGAGAGAATCCCAGAAAGAACAGGTCTGAGCCAGCGTCACGCATTGCATTCACCCTGTCCACGAGTTGCTCTGTCTCCTCGGCACTTTTCTCTGCGCTGTTCTCGCCCAGAATATCGTCCATGGGGTCTTCCTCAATTTCCTCGATTCCATTTTTTGTAATCTTAAACTTCGACGACTTCATCATGTTGGGCATTATCTCATTAGTCATAATCCCTGAGTCGTCGATGGCTTTCACACAATATATCAGCTGCATCTGTAGCTCAACCAATTGCGAGCATATCTCCTCGTCGGCAAGCAGGTCGGCGAGAATGGTTTTCTGTTCTGGGTAGTGCTTGAACATATTATAGCCCATGGTAAGCATCAAGCCCACAATGGCCCGTTGTCTCACCTTCATATCAACCCCATAACGGCAGGCATATGCCATTATCTCAAACTTCCTTATGTCGAAAGCCCTACAACCAGAGAGCGAGAGTGCGGTGACAAGCATTTGCAGGTCGCTTGCGTCAACAGTTGGTGAGGCGAGCAACTGTTTTATTAGCTCAGTGTCGTCATGGTTGAGCAAGCCGAGGCACACCGTATGGTTGAACAGTCGCTTTTGGTATTCATAGTGTTTGTCAACCAGCCGGTAAAGCCGTTCCTTTCCGCTTCCATCGAAGTCGAGCCCAGCCACTGCCTCATCGCTCATGAGCGACTCCAACTTGTGCTTCACGTCATTCCAATCCCAAGAATGGTTTTTCTTGTTCGCAATTTTGTCGAGAGTCAGCAGATAGCATGAGTCCTCGGTGTTCATCGCCCTTGTCGTATATTCGGACACTAAGTCGGCAATAACTTTCCTATTGCGCTCTGAGACGTTGTCAAATCCAGGGTCCTGAACGCCATTGCCCCAATATTCAACCATTCGGTTATAGTCATCCCTTGCAGAGTCAAGACGCTCACGAAGTCCGAAATCGCCGTACTCGTCCATCACCTCATACATTTTTCTTATGGCTTTTGAGCGGAAGCCTTTAGCCATAAGGTCCAATACCTTATTACAGGAAACGTTTCTTTCACCTAATTCTGACATAAGCCTTTGTCGTTTGTTTAAATTTGTAGAACCCTTCTTATTTCAGTTTGGCCTTCAGCCATTTCCTCGCTGCCTCAATGTCCTTCTCCCTTGGCTCGGCAACGTGGCTGAACTTGTAGTTCTTCATGGAGTCGGCAGTGGCTGCCTTCACCTGACAGTATTTCGTCACCAAGTCACGGTAGCGAGGCACACCATACTTATTTATTGAGTCGCAAGCCATATTGTAGGCCTTCACGAACACGTCGTACTGTCGCTCCCGTGCCGTATCACCTTTTATAATATCCCTGAACACCAGCGCGCCCATTCGCCAATCCATCTTGCGCGAGTCCAACAGCAACTTGTGTTTAACGGCAAGTGCCTCCGTGGCTTGTGGCTCGGTCAGTAGCAGCACGTCCATCTCGTTGTTGTGAAGCATCTGCAACCTCACCCTGACGTCGTTTATCTGTACCCTATACACACGCTCGTCCTTCAGCTTCGCGCTATCCACGGCATGGTCGCCCATCATATCCGTAACGGAATAGCGGGTCATTGCCATCATCTTGTCGTCCATTTGCTTTAGCTCCTTTATGCGCGAGTTGCGGTTTGATATGAGCAGCCAGTAAGAGTCGGTTGCCGTACAATACATGAGTTTCTTTCCCCTCATCGCCATTCTCTCGGCACGCACCACATCGGTAACGGTTCCCTCAACGCGGTTGTTCATCAACGCCGTGTCGCAGTCGATGTGGGCTGAATAGAACTTCAACCTGATGTCTGCTCCAAGCGAGTCGTAAAGGTTATACTGTCTTGCCACAAGCAATGGCAGACAGTCGATGGTTGGCATGACGGCAATTTTGAGCGCGGCGGAGTCTTCCTGCATCTGTCGCTGACGCTCCAGTCTTGTCAGGCGCTTCGTTTCCTCATACGACTGTCCGCAGGCGGCAGCCATGAGCAGCACAAGGCTAAGATATAGAAGTTTCTTCATGTTTTCTTAATTTTGGGTGCAAATTTACAAAATAATTTCTTTTTTACGAAAATTATTGGTACTTTTGTGGCGTAAAAAGAAAAAACAATGGCAAAAGACAAGATAGCATACGTTTGCAGCAACTGCGGACAGGAGTCACCAAAATGGATTGGCAAGTGTCCAAGCTGCCACCAGTGGAACACTTTCAAGGAAATACGCATCGCCGCCGACACTGCCACGGCTAAGGCACATCAGGCTGCCGCCACGGCTTCGGCAAAGGCAGGCGACGCGGGACGCACATTGCGAGGCGAGCGCAGCCGACCGTTGCTGCTGCGTGAGATAAGCGCGAAGGACGAGCCACGCATCGACCTCAACGACCAGGAACTTAACCGTGTTCTTGGCGGAGGGCTTGTCCCAGGCTCCATCGTCCTCCTCGGAGGTGAGCCCGGTATAGGCAAGAGTACGCTGACTTTGCAGACTATCCTACGTTTGCCATCGCTCCAAGTGCTCTACGTGAGCGGTGAGGAAAGCGCACACCAACTGAAGATGCGTGCCAACCGTCTGCCCCATGAGGAGCTTGACAACGTACACATTCTCTGTGAGACCGACCTTGCCACCATATTCACACATATAAAAGAGGTGAAACCCGACCTCGTCGTTATCGACTCCATACAGACCATCTCAACCGACGATGTGGAGACAAGCCCAGGCAGCATAACCCAAGTGCGCGAATGCGCCTCTGCCCTACTCCGCTTTGCCAAGACCAGTGGCATTCCCGTTATTCTCATAGGTCACATCACGAAAGAGGGAACACTCGCCGGTCCGAAGATTCTTGAGCACATTGTTGACACAGTGATACAGTTTGAGGGCGACCAGCACCACATGTACCGCATACTGCGCAGCATAAAGAACCGATTTGGCAGCACCTCAGAGCTTGGCATCTACGAGATGCAGCAGTCAGGACTGCGACAAGTGAGCAACCCTTCCGAACTGCTGCTCAACCAAGACCACGACGGACTGAGCGGCATTGCCATCAGTTCGGCAATAGAGGGCGCACGCCCGTTCCTCGTAGAGACACAGGCTCTCGTCTCTACCGCTGCCTACGGCACGCCGCAACGTTCAGCCACGGGTTTCGACCAGCGCCGACTGAACATGCTCCTCGCGGTGCTTGAGAAGCGTGTGGGTTTCAAGCTGATGCAAAAAGACGTGTTCCTCAACATCGCAGGAGGGTTGCGTGTCACCGACCTTGCCACCGACCTAAGCGTCATCGCCGCCGTACTCTCAAGCAATGTCGATACACCGATAGAGTCCGGTTGGTGCATGGCTGGTGAGGTGGGATTGAGCGGTGAGGTACGCCCCGTGAGCCGCATAGAGCAAAGGGTGGCAGAGGCTGAGAAGCTCGGTTTCTCAGACATGATCATCCCACGCTACAACTACTCTGCCTTTTCCCATAAGACCCTCAACATAAGGCTACACCCTGTGCGCAAGGTGGAGGAAGCGCTGAGAGCCCTCTTCGGATAAATAACCTTCCGAAAGCCAAACCCCTTGTTTAGGCATTGTAAACCCCTTGTTTATGACCCGTAAACAAGGGGTTTATGGTTGATAAACGACATTGACTGTATGAAAATCATACAGATTGTTGTATGATTTTCATACAATCTTATTCTCAGAGGCACAGAATCCTTGGCGGTATGGGACAAAAAGCGTAATTTTGCAAGCGTGAAACAAAATTATTTTTTATGAAGAGTTATTTCAATTTTCTATCGCGCAATAAGCTCTATACGGCTATTGTTCATGCTAATATCGGTTATGATCTCGGCACTCGGAATGTTTGCCATGTCGGTATATTATAGCGAACAGCAGCGCCGACAGATAGCATTGCGCAAAGTGATGGGAGCAACGGTTATGGATGCGGCATGGACTTTGTCGCGGCGCTTCCTCGTCATGTCGGTAGTGGCTATTGTTTTGGCTACACCACTGAGCATAAAGGTGATGCGCCACTATCTGCAGGACTTCTACAATCAGATTGACTTCCCCTGGTGGGTGCTTGTGGCAACAGCCTTATTCACAATCATCATAGCGTTCGCATCGGTAATAAGCCGTACGCTGAAGGTAGCAAAACAGAATCCAATAGAAAGTATTAAAACAGAATAAAACTATGATAAAGACTGAGAAAATCATCAAGGTCTTCCGCACGGAAGAAGTGGAGACAATAGCACTGAACGGTGTTGACATTGAGGTGAACGACGGCGAGTTCGTTGCCATTATGGGACCTTCGGGCTGTGGTAAATCAACATTGCTCAATATTCTCGGATTGCTCGACAATCCCACTGAGGGGAAATACCGGATGGGCGACAAGGAAGTGGGACACCTGAAGGAACGTGAGCGCACTGCCTACAGGAAAGGGCGCATAGGCTTCGTGTTCCAGAGCTTCAACCTCATTGACGAGCTGACGGTGGAGGAAAACATCGAGCTACAGCTAAAATATCTCGGTGTGGATAAGAAAGAACGCAAGGAGCGTGTGCTGGATATATTGCGCAAAGTAAAACTGAGCCACCGCATGAAGCACTATCCACACCAGCTCTCAGGCGGTCAGCAGCAGCGTGTGGCAATAGCACGCGCCATAGTGGGCAGACCTTCACTTATTCTCGCCGACGAGCCAACGGGAAACCTCGACTCAAAAAACGGTATGGACGTGATGGATCTGTTGAGCGAACTGAACCAAGAGGGTACGACGGTGATAATGGTAACACACTCCAACCGCGATGCCAGCTATGCCCAACGCATCATCAATCTGTTTGACGGACAGGTAGTGTAAAACATACTAAAGTAAGGAGTTAAAGAAGTTAAAGACGTATGTCTGAGCCTTGCAAACTACCCTTACAGAAGCGAAATGACTATTGTCTTTAACTCCTTTAACTCCTTTAACTTCTTTAACTCCCTATACTCCTTAAACTCCATATATCGAAAGTTGAATAAAAAGTTGTCGAAAGACTTGGTTTATTGCAAAAGAATACTTAATTTTGCAGATATTACATTATGAACATATTGCAGATGATATGGAGACAATAACGAAAAGGATACTGGAACTGCAGGATTTGGAGTACAGGGAATTCACGGCACGGCTAATACCTGACATCGACAAGAAAAGAATTGTGGGTGTGAGGCTACCACAACTGAGGACGTTGGCGAAAGAGATAGTGAGGGAAGGAAAAGGCGATGCGGTATTGACAGAGCTGCCACACTACTATACCGACGAGAACAACCTGCATGCCTTGGTGCTCGCGGAACTGAAAGACTATGACCGGACCATTGAGGAACTCGACCGATTCCTTCCTTACGTTGACAACTGGGCAACATGCGACTCTATGAAACCAAAAGCATTTAATAGGAAGTCGTGCCACGATAGGCTGCTGAGTGACATACGCCGATGGCTCAACTCGGAACATCCATTTACCATACGCTTTGCCATAAGCATGCTGATGACCCACTTCCTCGACAACGACTTCCGTGAGGAATATCTCGACTGGGTGGCTGCGGTGGAAAACGAACACTACTATGTGAGAATGATGGTGGCATGGTATTTCGCCACGGCTTTGGCAAAACAATATGACGCTACTCTACCCTACCTCATGGCGAGACGACTAAAAAAATGGACACACAACAAAGCAATACAGAAGGCAATAGAGAGCCTGCGCATCACCCAAGAGCAGAAACAACTGCTCAGGACGCTGAAATACTCTTAGCCACGACGTATGCCGTGGTCCATGCGGCTTGTAGGTTGAAGCCACCAGTGATGGCATCGATGTCGAGCACCTCTCCGGCAAAATAGAAATTGGGATGGCGGCGACATTCAAGTGTGGAGGGATTGACGTTGCCAAGTGCAACTCCTCCGCAAGTAACGAACTCGTCCTTGAAGCGGTTCTTGCCGACTACCTCAAAGGTGAAGCTCGTAAGGCGTGAGGCAAGGCGGTTGAAACTCTTTCTGCCCAACTCTGCCCAACGCTGTTCGGGGCGTAAGCCACAACTCTGCAATAGAAAAGTCCAAAGGCGGCTGTTGAAGCGTGTAGGATAAACGCTTTGCAGCTGCTTTTGTGCGTGTCTTGCAGCCAGTTCGCCGAGCTCTTCCACGACTTCCTCCTCGTGTGCCTTGCCAAACCAGTTTACGGAAATTGTCGTGCGGTAGTCGTGCTCGTTGAGATAGCGTGCGGCATACGACGACAATTTCAATATTGCAGGACCACTAAGTCCCCAATGAGTGATAAGCAACGGGCCTTCTGCCTTCATTTTAGTCCCAACCACACTTACTGCCGTGTCCTCAACAACTGTTCCCATCAGGTCTGTTATTGGTCCCTTCTCAAGACAGAAGCTGAACAACGAAGGAACGGGACTAACCATTTCCAACTCTAATGGAGCAAGCATGGAGAGTCCACTCAGGCGCGGACTACCGCCTGTGGTAACAACAACCACGTCAGACTCATAAACCTTTGATTGCAAGTTGCTTGGCGTGGAAACATAAAGAGCATATTCAAGCCCATCATCTTTTTCCAAAGGCTCAATAGTTGTTATGCGATGCTGAGTCTTCAGCACCACACCATATCTTTTCATCAAGCCAAGCAACGTGTTCACAATCTCCATTGCATCTTGCGAAACAGGAAAGACGCAATGATCTTCTTGGGTAAGAAGCCTTACCCCTGCATCCTCAAACCACCGATAGGCATCGGTGTGGCTGAACTCTTTCAATAGGCGTTTCATTAGGCGTGCTCCGCGTGGATAAACCGTTTCCACACCAACAACGCCCTCGAAACTGTTTGTTAGATTGCATCTGCCACCACCTGTAATGGCAACCTTTGCCAAAGCCTTCCGTCCACTTTCAAAGACAACGACCTCAGCCTTAGGCAATCGCCGTTTAATTTCTATTGCGGCAAAACATCCCGCCGCACCAGCTCCTATTATTGAGATACGCATAGTTATAAATGAGGAGAGAGGAGTGTGGAGTGTTTTAATGTGGAGTGAGGAGTGTGGAGTGAGGAGTGAGATTACTGCACTGCGCAGATTTTTCAACCTCAAATCATGGCTCTCGCTATTCTCTCTCCTCACTCCTCTCTCCTCACTCCTCTCTCCTCACTCCTCTCACCACGTAATATACTACTTCTCCAGCAAAATGTTCATCATCTCTACGGCAGCCTTGGCAACTGATGTACCGGGACCGAAGATGGCGGCTACGCCTGCCTGATAGAGGAAGTCGTAGTCCTGTGCTGGGATAACACCACCGGCAATGACCATGATGTCCTCACGACCAAGCTTCTTCAACTCGTCGATGAGCTGTGGCACGAGGGTCTTGTGACCTGCAGCGAGAGAGCTGACACCAACAATGTGGACGTCGTTCTCCACTGCCTCGCGGGCAGCCTCGGCTGGAGTCTGGAACAGTGGGCCCATGTCAACGTCGAAACCGCAGTCGGCATATCCCGTTGCTACTACCTTTGCACCACGGTCATGACCGTCCTGACCCATCTTGGCGATGAAGATACGTGGACGACGGCCTTCCTTCTGTGCAAACTCCTCGGTGAGCTGACAAGCCACCTCGAAGTCCTTGTCGTTCTTGCTTTCTGATGAATACACGCCTGAAATAGTTCTAATTATTGCCTTATAACGACCTACAATCTCCTCGCAGGCGTCGCTGATTTCTCCCAATGTACAACGCAGCTTGGCACACTCTACTGCCTGAGCCAAGAGGTTGCCCTCGCCTGTGCGTACTATCTCGGTGAGTTTTGCAAGTGCTGCCTTGCAAGCCTCCTCGTCGCGGGCGGCACGAACCTTTGCCAGATTCTCCTCCTGCTGCTTGCGCACTGCGGTGTTGTCAACCTCAAGGATGTCGATTGGATCCTCGTGGTCGAGACGATACTTGTTTGTACCTACGATGGTCTGAACACCAGAGTCGATGCGGGCCTGAGTGCGGGCAGCTGCCTCCTCAATACGCATCTTTGGCACGCCAGTCTCGATGGCCTTTGCCATACCGCCCAGCTTCTCAATCTCCTGGATGTGCTCCCAAGCCTTGTGAACAAGCTCGTTGGTGAGGGTCTCAACATAGTAAGAACCTGCCCATGGGTCGATGTGCTTGCAAACCTTGGTCTCGTTCTGGATGTAGATCTGGGTGTTACGTGCGATACGTGCTGAGAAGTCGGTTGGCAGTGCGATGGCCTCGTCGAGTGCGTTGGTATGGAGCGACTGGGTGTGACCAAGCACGGCTGCCATAGCCTCGATACATGTACGGCCAACGTTGTTGAATGGGTCCTGCTCGGTGAGCGACCAACCTGATGTCTGCGAGTGTGTACGCAGTGCCATTGACTTCGGGTTCTTTGCACCGAAGCTCTTCACAATCTTTGCCCACAACAGACGACCGGCACGCATCTTTGCAATCTCCATGAAGTGGTTTACGCCGATTGCCCAGAAGAACGACAGACGTGGAGCGAAAGCGTCAACGTCGATACCTGCATTGATACCTGCACGCAGATACTCCATACCGTCAGCCAGTGTGTAAGCCAACTCGATGTCGGCTGTTGCTCCAGCCTCCTGCATGTGGTAGCCTGAGATTGATATCGAGTTGAACTTAGGCATATTCTGAGATGTATATTCGAAGATGTCGGCAATGATCTTCATTGAGAATGCAGGTGGATAGATGTAGGTGTTGCGCACCATGAACT
>CAMAGM010000003.1 GCA_945833995.1 uncultured Prevotella sp. | reverse complement strand
GATAAAGCTTCGCTAAAGAGTGAAAGTCGCTTCGCGATAAAGCTTCGCTAAAGAGTGAAAGTCGCTTCGCGATAAAGCTTCGCTAAAGAGAGAAAGTCGCTTCGCGATAAAGCTTCGCTAAAGAGTGAAAGCACTTCGTGCTTAAAGAATATAGCCGCAAAGTTCTTTATGCGCGAAGCGCCTTTAAGGCAAAGCCTTTTAATCTTTAAGACGTAGTCTTTTAAACTCTTTAAGACGCAGTCTTTTAAATTCTTTAAGACGCAGTCTTTTAAGGCAAAGCCTTTTAATGAAAATTTTAAATTTCTTTTTTCCTATGAGTACAGTAAACAAAAAAGAAACTTGGAAGCTGATTATTCAGCTCATCGTGTCTATAGCAACGGCGATAGCTACCACACTGGGAGTAACAAGCTGCATGATGTGATGATTACAAATTAAAAATTAAAAATTAAGAATTAAAAATTGAGATTTGAACGTTGAACATTAAAGATTGAAGATTGAATTGCTGCGCCGAATAACCATGCGTAGCGATTCAATTTTCAATTTTCAATGTTCAATCTTGACAATACGGCACTTTTGCGTCCCAAATGTTTTTAAAATGGCATATTTGGGGGAGAAATTGAATGGAATAGTGAAGTTTTATGTCGATTTGTTTGGCGCAAAGAAATAAAAGTTGTATCTTTGCAACGTTTTATTTACATTATTAAAAAGATAAATCTTAGTTAATAGATATGGCAGTTAAAATACTTAGTGTCGATGACGAGCTCGATTTGGAGATTCTGTTGACACAATACTTTAGAAGAAAAATACGCAAGGGGGAATATGAGTTCTCATTTGCGCACAATGGTCTTGAGGCACTCAAGATGGTGCTTGAGCGAAAAGACTTTGACATCATTCTCAGCGACATCAACATGCCGGAGATGGACGGACTCACGCTACTGACGAAACTGAACGAGATGCGCAATCCGGCTTTGAAGTGCATCATGGTGTCTGCCTACGGCGACATGGGCAACATACGTACAGCCATGAACAATGGCGCCTTTGATTTTGCAACAAAACCGATCGACCTTGACGACTTGTCGAGAACAATAGAGAAGGCTATTGAGGAGATAGAGTTCATCAAGCAAACACAGGAGGAGCACTCGCAGCTGGAGTCGATCAAGGGTGACCTTGTTGTGGCAGGCGAGATACAACAGGCAATACTGCCACGCCAGTTGCCGCAAATAGCTGAAATAGCCGAGCACGTGGATCTCTATGCCTCAATGACACCTGCAAAGGAAGTGGGCGGGGATTTCTACGACTTTTTCAAGATTGACGACAACAGGATGGGCATCGTTATTGCCGACGTGTCGGGCAAGGGTGTTCCAGCCTCTATCTTCATGGCGGTCAGCCGCACCCTGCTCCGTGCAACGGGAATGCGTGGCGTGCCAAGCGACGAGTGCCTTACCTCGGTGAACAAGATGCTCTGCAACGAGAGTGTTGACTCGATGTTCGTAACAATGTTCTATGGCATCTACAACATCAAAACAGGCGTGATGGAATATACCAACGCAGGGCATAATCCGCCTTACATAATCCGTGCCGCAACGGGCAAGGCGGAGGCGCTGCCTTTCAGTCAGGATATTGTAGCGGGAATGTTTGACGACATTGTGTTCACCACGCAGAAGCTGCAATTGGAGCAGGGCGACTCGTTGGTGATGTTTACCGACGGAGTGACGGAGGCTTTCAACACCAATGGTGAGCAATTTGACGAGTCGGGTCTTGAGAAATCGCTTGAGGGTATGGCAAACGAGAAGGCTGAGGACGTGACACGCAAGATTCTCAACGACGTGAACACATTCGCAGGCGAGGAGCCACAGAGCGACGACATTACGATCATGACACTTAGAAGAATTAAGAATTAAGAATTAAGAGTTAAGGAGTTAAGACAAACGTTTATTTGTCGAGACCAATTTATAACGACATAAGAGACGTGGGAAATAAGGTAATATCAAGCATACTTGGAATTGCAGCAATAGGTTTTGCCGCAAGCGCATATCAGCAATACCAGAAGAACAGCAAGCTGACTGCCACGGTGGACAGCTTGCAGACGAGGGTAAGGCAATATGAGACGCGTGAGGGAACGTCGTTTGTGGTGGAGCGAATAAGCAAGCAGATGGAGGATATTGCCTATCAGCAGATGACGATATCCAACACCCGCCGCGAGGAAGCCCTCTACCAAATGAAGGTAGCCGACGAGATGAGAGCCAAGGCAGAGAGCGAGCAACGCAAGGCCCAGGAGTTTGCCGACAGTGCCATGGAGGCACGAAACATGGCAGAGCAACAACGTGAGTATGCCGTGGGTATGCAGCTTAGGGCAGAGCACTCTCGAAATGTGGCTGACACGCTGAGCTATATCGCGCTTGGACGCTCGCTTGCCTCATTGTCGTCGATACAGTATCTTGCTGGCAACACGGATGTCTCGGCACTGCTTGCCTACATGGCATGGAAACTGACAACTGACTATAATGGCAAGGTGGATATTCCCGTCATGCTCAAGGCGTTGGCACAAAACAGTGGAAGCTACACTTCAAACCAGTTGCACAAAGGCGGTGTGTCACGAATTGTTCCTATTGGCGACAGTGGCGACTTCGTGTCGGTTGGCAGATATGGAGGCATCTGCAAGTTGCGATTGGACGGTGGAGAATGGAAGACAGTATCGCTGGACAGAAACCCAACGTGCAACTATCGTGACGTTTGCGTTGGCGAAGATGGCGTGATCTATGCCCTTGCGTTTGGCGGTCTGTTGCAGACAATAGCCAATGGACAGTTGGCTGCCCCAATAGCACTTCCGGAGACGAGCGGATGGTCGCATATTCAACCGTTTGACAATCGCACCCTCGTTATCTCGTCGGAGACGAAACTGTATTTCTTTGACACCACCACACGCAAGATAACGAAATCCGTTGACCTTCCCGAGAAAGTGTCGGCAATGGGCAACATACAAGGAATCGGCATCGTGTTTGGACAGGACGGTGGGGTTTGGACAATTGACAAGAACGGCGAGTTGAGCCAAGACCGCATGCTCGTAAAGGGTGCCGTAACGGCATACGCTTGGTCGGAGAAGAACAAGTTGGCGGCAGTGGGCACAAAAAATGGCGACATCTACATAGTGGATGAGAACGGAAACAGCAGGGGAAAGCTGGTGGGCCATCTCTCACAGGTGACAGGCCTTGCCATAAACGGCAACAAACTGATATCCTCAAGCTACGACCGCACGGTGAAGCTGTGGGACATCACGTCGATAAACAGTGAGCCTGTGACGCTGAAGGAATATCCGTCATGGGTTTATTGCGTACACATGCCAAACGCCAACAGCGTGCTCGTGGGCGACGAGTCGGGAACAGTGTCGCACATCGTGGTATCGCCAAACGAGATGGCAATGATGATTCGTGACAACCTGAAGCGCGACTTCACGGCTGACGAGTGGTCTTATTACGTAGGCGACAACGTGCCACGCATTAAGTTGAAGAAACAATAAAAGGAGAACGTAACTATGAAAAGATGTATAATTCTGATACTGATGGTCTTCGCGCTTGCCGCATCAGAGGCAAGGGCTACTGTTGGGCATCCGTTCTTCGTCAACTACTTGCCTGCGGAGTATGGTGGACACAACCGCAACTTCGACATTCTCAGCGACAGCAAGGGACGAGTGTTTGTTGCGAACTTCGAGGGCGTGATGTGCTACGACCAGTCGAAATGGCACATGGTGCATGCCCCTGGCATTTTCCGCATCACCCGACTCTATGAGGACAGCAAGGGTAGGATATGGGTTGGCGGATATAATGTGTTTGGCTATCTCGCCTCGAAGCCAAATGGCGAGCTTGCCTTGAAGACCATATTCTCCAGCAAGAACAAGGGATTCATCGGTGAGGTGACAGACATAAGGGAAGAGGGAGGCAAGATAATCCTCGTCACCTCGATAGGCACCGTAGGTCTGGAGGACAACTCGATGGACAACTACAAGATAGAGAAAGCCGAAAACGACATAAAGGAGAGTTATGGGACATACGCCATCAACGAGAAGAAGACCTTGAAAGACGGCTCAACCGTTATTGCCACGGCTGGTGGCGGCATAGTGATGCTGGACAGCAATGGCAAGGAAATATACCAACTCTCGGAGCGTGAGGGACTTTGCAACAACAACGTAAACGCACTGAGCGTTGACGACTACGGAAATGTGTGGGGAGCCACGGACGACGGTGTCTTCGTGACCGACATATTCACTGCCTATACTTATTTCAAGGCTACCGACGGATTGCCAGGAGAGGTGCTGTCGATTTGCAAGACTTCCAATGGGCTATACGTTGGCACACTGAGAGGATTGTATGCCATGAAGGACAACCATTTCACCCAAGTGGGAAACATCTCAAACTCCTGCTGGAGCCTCTGTCTCGACACCAATGGCGACCTTTGCGCATCAACGGCGGGAGGCCTATATATAATAAGAGGTGGAAAAGTGAGCCAACTGACAAAGTCGCACACCGTTTCGACATTCCCATTGGGCAACGGAAGCTACTATGTGGGCGAGATTGACGCCATTAGATACATTGCCTCAGGAGGAAGCGTAAACCGCAAGGTGAACACCATAGAGAAGGCGACAACGTTCATCGACGGTGGAGACGGGACTCTCTGGGTGCGCAACATCTACGGACAGGTTTTCCATTGCACAGGTGACTACTCCAAGCTCAACCACATCACACCACCGTCGAAACACGACGACGACCGGTTCAACAACACCATTTTCGAGCGTGAGGGAACGGTTTACATGCTCGGAGGAGCAGGATTGCTCAGATGGGACAAGGCAAAAGGAACAATGGTGAGGGCAAGTGAGGTTGCGGGAATGCTCGAGAACAACAAGTTTCCACGCATGGTGTTCTCAGCAAACGATGGAAGCATCTGGTCAACCGACAATGAGGGCAAGCACCTGAGGATTTTGTCGGAAACAAAAGACCTCATTGCCAAGAACGAGCTTTTGCGCCCAATAGCTGACCTCTCCGTGCGCACCATTGCCACCGACGGTGAGCAGGCATGGATAGGTGGAAACTTTGGGCTTATCAATTGGAACTCGTCATTCAATGACAACGACTACAACCACCAGACCAAAATCTACATACGTCAGGTGAAGATGGACAACGACTCGGTGATATGGGGCGGATTCAAGGGCGACCAAACACTTGATGCCACCATGCCTTTCAAGAGCCTTACGTTCAAGAGCGACGTGAGGTCGATAACGATAAACTTCTCCACCGACATGTTCTCAACGCTTGGCGACACGGAGTACCGTTATCGCCTGAGCAGCGACGACAAATGGTCGGAATGGAGCAAAGCGACCTCGGTGACACTCTCCAACCCACGCTCGGGAAGCTACACCTTCGAGGTGATGGCACGCGACCGCTACGGACGTGAGATAAAGCCCGCGGTGATAGACATCATGGTGAGCTATCCAGTATATATGCGCTGGTATTTTATCCTCATATATATAGTGCTCTTCGCATTGCTCGTAGTGGTGGTGGTGCGTTGGCGCATGGCACGCCTCCTGAAGGAAAAGATGCGGTTGGAGAATATCGTGGAGGAGCGAACATCGCAGATAAGGCAGCAGAAAGACGAGATTGAGGAGAAGTCGAACAGCCTTGAGAAGGCACTCGACGAGCTCAATGCCGCCCAATACCAGCTGTTGCGCCAAGAGCGCATGGCAACAGTGGGAACGCTGACGAAGGGTCTTGTTGACAGAATCCTCAACCCAATGAACTATGTCAACAACTTCTCCCACATGAGCCTCGGGCTTCTCAAGGACATTAAGGAGAACCTTGAGGACGACGAGGAGAAGATGACTCCCGACAACTACGACGACTGCATGGACATCGTTGATATGCTCAACACCAACCTCACAAAGATTGAGGAGCACGGAGTGAACACGACAAGGATACTGAAGGCAATGGAGGAAATGCTCAAGGAGCGCAAGTGCAACATCGTTGACACCGACCTCTCGGCAGTGTGCCGGCTTAACGTCGAGATGACCCAATCCTACTACAAGAAGGAAATAGCCGAATGTGGGATAAGCATCGATGTCCAGGGAGCGGACAAGGAAGTGAGGGCAGAAGTGGATAGCGACCAGATAAGCCGTGTGGTGATGAGCATGATAGGCAACAGCATCTATGCCGTGAGGAAGAAGTACAAACAGAAGGCATACGAGCCTGTGGTGAGACTTTCGATTGGCATTGACAGCATTGCCAACAACGTTCTGATCTCGATTTACGACAATGGTATAGGAATAGAGCAGTCGATAGTAGATAAGATTTTCGACCCGTTCTTCACCACCAAGACCACAGCCGAGGCAGTGGGAGTGGGCATGTATCTCAGCCGCGAGATAGTGCTCAACCATGGTGGAGAGATACTCGTGGAATCGGCCAAGGAGGTGGAGACACGCTTCACCATCGTGCTTCCCATGAGGCAAAAGAATAGAAACACAAGTTCAAACCAATAATTCAAACATTCGAATATGGACACTGTTGAACAACTAAAGGAAGAACTGGATAAGCTTCGCGAGCAGCTTAGACAACAGGAGAAACTCGCATCGTTGGGATTGCTGACGGCAGGCATAGTGCATGAGATACGCAATCCGCTGAACTTCGTCATCAATTTCAGCAAGCTTTCCAACAATCTCCTCAACGACCTTGGGGAGGATTTGGAGGACAACATCGACAAGTTGCCCGAGGACGATGCCGACGACATAAACGACATAATGGGCGACCTGCGCGAGAACCTTGCGAAAATAAGGGAGCACGGAGAGCGTGCCACAAGCATCATTCAGAACATACTGCAATATTCGCGCGGAAAGGAAGGCGAGCGCATACCTTCCGACGTGAATGCCCTCGTACACGAATACGTGTGGTTGGGCTATCACGCCATGCGTGCCAACTACAACGGCTTCAACGTGAGCATCAACGAGCAGTATGTTGAGGGCGTGACGAATATTATGGTAGTGCCGCAGGACATAAGCCGAGCCGTGCTCAATGTGGTGAACAATGCCTTCTATGCCGTTTGGGAACGGAGCAATGCTGAGGGCGAGGACTATCAACCGAAGGTGGATATATCCACGACCTCCGAAGGTGGGCAGTTCGTCATAACCATCTCCGACAACGGAAGCGGAATGAGCGAGGCAGTAAAGGCAAAGCTCTACGAGAACTTCTTCACCACAAAGCCCGTGGGTCATGGGACAGGCTTGGGAATGGCAATAACGCGTGACATAATAGTTAACAAACATGGTGGAACGGTTGATTTTGAATCTGCGGAGAATGTAGGTACAACATTCAAAATCACTTTACCTATAAGCAAGAAATAAATGAAGAGAATACTGATCGCCATAATCATGACAGTGGTGCAGGTTTGCGCCATGGCACAGACAACGGCGGACGTTGAGCTGTGCCTTAAAGCAGAGGAGGCTTACCGCATAGGCAGATTGGACGAGGCGGTAGGACTGCTTGAGGCAAACATCGGCGTGCTGACCAACCGCACACGCGAGACAGCTTACCGATTGCTGACGCTCTGCTATATGGAGAAGGACCAAGACGGGAAAGCGCAAGCCTATGCCGAGCTTTTGCTGAAGGAAAACCCATATTTCACCGTCAACCTCTCCGACCCGTTACGCTTTGCCGACATGATTGAGAACATGAAGCGTGGCAAGGGCGCAACCATCACAACCGCATCGCAACAGGCAGAGTCAATAGAGGAGGCCCCAGTGCCAGTGACTCTCATCACTGAGGACATGATAAAGGACTCAGGAGCAAAGACTTTGAGCGACTTGCTCGTGATGTTCGTACCGGGAATGTCAAAGGTGGAGGGACTTGAGGCAAATGTAGCTATGCATGGTGTGTATTCCTCCACACAGGAGAAAATACTGATAATGCTCGACGGACACCGCCTGAACAGTAGGACGACGAACTCCGAACAACCCGATTTCAGGACAAGCTTGGACAAAATAAAGCAAATAGAGGTCCTTAGAGGTCCTGCCTCATCGCTCTATGGCAACGTGGCGTTGACGGCTGTGGTGAACATCATCACCAAGTCGGGTGCGGATGTGGACGGAATAAAGTTCTCGACAGGTGTAGGCAAGAATGAGACCTATCTTGCCGACATCCTTATAGGAAAGAGTTCCTTCGGCATCGACTTAATGGGTTGGGCCTCCGTCTATTCATCGAAGGGAGAGAGGCGCGATGTGCAACCTGGCGATAATGAGTTCTATGGAAGAATACTTACTCCAGGATACATGTATCTTGATGGATATAACCACAAACCGTCATACGATATTGGATTCATAGCAAAATGGAACAACTTCAAGTTCTTCTATAACACACAGAGTTCCAAGAGGGTCATCCCATATTCCAATTTGGTGCATTATGCCCTTTATTCTTACGACAAATATCGTAAAGTGTTCGGTGCTACACCAGGTCACACAAGGGATAACCAGCACATTGAATTGTCATACGAAAAAATGTGGCAAAAGTGGTCGGCAAAAATCCAGACCTATGTGGACATCGAAAGTTGCAGCAACAACGATGTTTGTGGCGACACCATCTTGGAAGATTCCAGATACCTGCCTCAATATCCCAATGAAGTAATTTCATCGGATATAGTGGCTGGCGGCAACGTGTGCGACTACGGACTTTACCAAGTGCAGGCGTGGAACGACTATACCTACGGCGCACTGCTCCAATCAACCTATTCGTTCCAGAAAAAGGCCTACGAAGGTTCGTTGCTTTTCGGCGCTCAGTTTGAGAACTACACGATGAAGGACAACACCATGATTTGCGGCGACCATTTTGACAGAATAGTTATAACACTGTCAGATGACAACAAATCCATCCTAACTGAGAACGAGACTTATCTCTCGGCTTTCTCCCAGTTGAAGATGTCATACAAAAAGCGTTTTATATTCAACGGAGGATTGCGTTTCGACTACAAAAAACGATACAACAACACACTGAGGGAACTCTCGCCGCGTCTGTCGCTTATTTACAAGATAAGCAACCAGAGTTCCCTTAAATTGGGTTATGCCCACTCTTTTGTCGATGCGCCCTACTTCTATCGTGCCACATTAATCCAGACATACCGTGGAGGCAACCTGTTGGAAGCGGAAAAGATGGATGCCGTGCAGCTGAACTACACACACAATTTCAAATCACTGTCGTTGTACTACGACTGCAATGTTTACTATAATTCGCTCACCAACAACATTTTCTTCGACTATACACAATACTTATACACTAATTCAGGTAGGCTGAAAGTGTGGGGTATTGAAAATGTGCTCACCTACGATAGAAAACGCTGGTATTTGCAGATGAACATGATTTATCAGCGTGTGTTAGGAAGCGAGAACTATATGGTGACCAACTCTCAAATCACTGGAGTTCCCGATTTCAAACTCAACATCATTGGACGCTACCGCCTTATAAGCAAAGACAAATGGCATATTAACCTGCGTGCAAATGTCCAGGCTCTCACCAAACAGTATTCACCTTTATCGCTGCCGACAGTGTTTATAGGAGAGAATAATGTGTTGAATCCTGAATATCAAATCGATGGTAGGGTAATTGTCAATTCAGGTATCGACTGTCAGTACTCTAAGATTAAGGCTTCGGTAGATTTCTACAATATGCTGAATAAAGACTATTATCAAGGCGGAAGCTTCATTTTGCCAATCCCCCAGCAGAAGTTTAACTTCCTTGCCAAAGTTTCTTATGTTTTCTAATGAAATGATAAAATGACACAGACAAGGATAAGACTAAATGTTATTCAAGATAAATTCTGGATGGACGATTTGTTGAAATCTCCTTCCACGGAATATAACGACCCTAACTTCACATTTAAAATCAAGGGCAATCTGTCGTTGCCTGTCCTCAAGGAAGCATATCGGAACATTATGGTTGAATACCCACCGTTCTGTTCCACCATTGAGGTTGATAACGGTAATCCCTATTTTGTGCCACAGGAGAATTTTGAGCTTCCGTTCAAGTTCATCTCTGTTGACGACACAGCTGATGCTGACTATGTTGAAAAGATGTTGTCCGACCTTGTCAATATGCCTTTCGACCTTAGTCGGGAACTGCCTTGTCGTTTCTACTGCATAAGTAAGGGTAGCCTATACTATTTGCTTCATTCGTTCCATCATGTGGTTATGGACGGTATGACGATAAGGACATTCTTCGACCGCCTGACTACTATCTACAATCAGTTGTTGGACAACAGATATGTCGCTGCAAACCAAAGAGAACAACTCTTGCAGTTCAACACAATGCTCGACCGTCAGTTTAAGAGTAACAATACTGCCGACGCTGCCTATTGGAAACAGTATATCGAAGATGTGCCAGTGAAGGTTGTCCTGCCACAGGCAGTGTATGACAACACGAGGACCACTAATGCACCAAACACTTGGCGCTTCCGCCTCGGAGAGGAGATGAACTCCAAGGTCAGTAGTTTATGCAAGCAGTGCAACACCACCCATTTTCGTGTCTATTCTGCCGTTTGGGCACTTACACTGTCGAAGGTGCTAAACACCAGTGTCATAGCTTTAGACCACGCATTGAATATGCGTCCCAAGGGTTGTCCGCTTTTAGGCGTGTTTGTAAATAATTTCCCCATCAAATATCCTTTTAGTGATTTTTCCGAAAAGACTTTCACTGACCTTTTGGAATACTCCAACGCTAACCGACTCGCAGAGCAACAGCACATTTTTGCCAACTATGGCGACTATCTGCCAAAGGCTAACAATGCTATAAGGGAATCATTCAATTTCAGTATAAACTATCCACTAAAATTGGATGAGTTAACAGTTGATTTCAAAGACTGTGAGGTTTTGGATCGGCGACATGTCAACACCAACGTATCTGCCGAACTACTTCTTGTCATCGATGCTGACAAACAACTGACTTGTGACCTGCGCTACAAGCAAACCATATCCTTGGAATATGTGAAAATGCTGGCAAAAACCTTCGGATATATCCTTGGGCAGGTGGTAGATAATCCCAATGTCATGTTGTCGCATATAAGGCTCATTGACTGTCAAAGACAGCAAGAACTTGTCAATATAGAGCAGGCAAATCTGCTACTTGCCTCTGCCCAAGATCCATTCCCTTGTATGTTCAAGAAGAGGGTAAGGGAATATGCGAACCACACGGCAGTGGTGCATCAGGATGAAAAAATCACTTATTCTGAACTTGACAAACGAAGCGATGTCCTTGCCCGTAAACTGCATGGCATGGGCATTGTCCGTTCCAATATTGGCATTGCATTGCCTAAGAGCATCGATATGATGGTGGCAATACTCGCCACGCTGAAATCGGGAAATGCCTACGTGCCAATCGATACCGCCCATCCGAAAGAACGCATTGCTTTCATTATCAACGATGCTTCCCTTCAGCTTGTGTTCACCCATAGGGAAACACGTGACCTCTTTGGTAATTTGCCGTTTCTTGACCCAAGTGTAGCTGAGCTCAGTGGAGACGACAAACACGTTTCATTGCCTTCTGTTCTTCCTGATGATGTCGCTTACATCATCTACACCTCTGGCACTACGGGAAAACCGAAAGGTGTTCCAATAAGACACTCTATGCTGAGCCAAACAATTGTTAATAACATTGCCTTGCAGAAAATGACCCATGAGTCGAGTGTAATTCAGTTTGCAAACATAGTTTTCGATGCCTCTGTGGTGGAAATCTTTCCCGCTCTCGCCATTGGCGCTACTCTCTATCTGCCTATGGAGGAAGAGAGAATAGACATAAACCTATTGCTGAATTTCCTCACTCGTAACAAGATTACGCATATAAACATTCCGCCGGCACTTCTCGTCACTTTGCCTCATATTGACTTGCCATACTTGAAGACAATTGTGGTAGGAGGCGATTTGACCAACAAAAATGTTATTGAATTTTGGAGCAAGGACAGGTTGTTTGTTAATGCCTATGGACCGACGGAGAACTGTGTCGATGTGACATACAACGTTGTATCGCCTTCCTCTGCCGTTAACGACATTGGCATCTGCATGCCAGGAGTCACATGCTATGTTTTGGACAGGAATCTTCAGATGTTGCCTGACTATGCCATTGGTGAGTTGTTTATTGGTGGTGTAAAGTTGACAAGCGGATATATAAATCGCGAAGAGCTTAATGAAAAGAAATTCTTGGCAAATCCGTTTGCCTCTGAGGCTGACTTGTTGTCAGGAACCAACAATAGAATCTACCGAACTGGCGATCTTGTAATGAGACGCAACGATGGGCATCTGTTGTTTCTTGGCCGTTCCGACTTCCAGGTGAAGGTAAATGGATATCGAATAGAACTTGGTGAGATAGAGAATTGTATAAAGACTTACGGACATGGTATAAACGATGCCGTCGTATTGGTGAACGAAGACAACGGCTCAAAGAAGTTGGTTGCGTATGTGTTGACAGACAACACGTCAACATTCAGCGACACAAGTCTTAGGTCTTATATTAAGGCGAGTCTTCCGGCATATATGGTTCCTTCTGTCATAGTTCCTTTGGAGCGCTTCCACTACAATTCGAGTGGGAAAGTTGACCGCAAGCGGCTTCCCTCGCCAGCGGTCAGCAAGGAAAAGGAGAACTATAAGATACCATCCACTGTCACCGAGAAACGCTTGGCAAAGATATGGGGAAACCTTATGGGTGCTGACTTCATCGGCTGCGACGACTCCTTCATGTCGTTGGGCGGCGATTCCATCTCAGTCATAAAATTGGTTTATGAGCTGCATAGTACTTTCGGCATCAATCTTTGTGCTGCGGATATTTATAGAAATGCCACGCTTTCTGAATTGGCATTCTATATAGAATCAGTTACTGACGACACCGACGCTGTTGTTGAACGTCAGCTGTTGTCTGTTGCATCTGAGGTTTTGGACAACCACGACTTGACGGTTGACTCAGATTTGTTTGCCGAGGGAATGTCTCAAGAATCACTTGTCTCATTCGTCAACAAGGCTGCAACAAGGCACAACGTTTTCTTCACCACCTATGACGTTAAGGCTACAAGAAGCATAGCGCAACTTGTAAGCACCATCGACAGAAACCTCTATTTCTGGAGCGAGGGACATTATACGGGTAAGCCCATAATACTGTTTATCAATGGCTTCGTGGATTATTATCCATATAACGAACCCGTTGTGACGGCATTGGAGAAGCATTTCTCTGTTTTCAACATTGATTCGTTCTGCAACTATTTTCTCAACAAATCAGAAATCTCCCTTGAGGAATTGCTTGAGGTGTATGAGGATATAGTGACCGTAGCGCTAAAGGACAAGACTATCTTTGCCGTCACGGGATATTGTATTGGAGCGGAACTGTCTATACTTTTAGCGGAATATCTGAGGAAGCGTCATGACGGCATGAGCCTTCAAGTGCTAAACATTGAGGGCATATATGACCGTACGTTATACAACGAGTTGAATTTCGGATTCGACTATTCTGACAATTCCATGCGGCCAAGCATTTTCAACCGTCTTTATGAGAACATGCCTCCTCTCAACTACGATGGCCCTATTGTGAATATTATGGTAGGACAACCTATGGACTTGTTGCCAAAGGACAAGGAAGCATTTGACGAGAAGGAGTTCAAAGAGAAAGTTTATAGGGCATGGAAAGACAACATAGAGAATTGGAAGCGTCACTATCCAAATGCTCCTCTCTATTTTGTTGACTGTTCGCACATGTATTTTAGGGAAGAAAAGAATCTAAATTCTTTTATGCAAATCCTGAGACAATGCTGGAAAACAGAATGAGAATTAAGAATTAAAAATTAAGATAAACGCAAATCATGCGCAGCCACCTCTTAATTCTTAATTCTTAATTTTTAATTTTTTCTCTACATTGTTCTCAACGCAGCGAGCAAATCCTGGTTCTCTGTCTTTGTGCCTATCGTAATGCGAAGGCAACCTTTGCAGAGATGTACACTGTTGCGGTTGCGGACAATGATGCCACGGTCAACGAGATAGTCGTATGTTTTCTGTGCATTGTCAACCTCCACAAGCACGAAGTTGGCATCCGTAGGATATACCTTGCGGCAGATTGGCAGCACCTTTATGGCATCTATCACGCGGCTGCGCTCAAGCAATATGGTGCGCACCCATTTGTCCACCTCGTAAGGGTCCTTGAGAATGTCAACAGCCTCACGCTGGGTCAGGAGATTGATGTTGTATGGGTACTTCACCTTGTTCAGAATGTCAATAATGTCCTTAGAGGCAAAAGCCATGCCCAGCCGTATGGCGGCACTTCCCCATGCCTTGCTCATAGTGTTGAGTACAACAATGTTAGGATATTTTGACAGTTCATGTCTGAATGGCGATTGACTGCTGAAGTCGCTATAAGCCTCATCAACAACCACAAGCCCCTCAAATCCAGTGAGTATCTTCTCAATTTCCCCACGGTCAAGAGCATTGCCCGTTGGGTTGTTGGGTGAGCATAGCCACACAACTTTCGTATGGTCATCACAAGCCGCAAGCACGTTGTCGGCATTGAGTGAGAAATCGTCGTTGAGCGACACAGGTCGATACTCAACGTCGTTCACGTCGGCACATACCTTATACATCCCGTATGTTGGGTCTATTGCAACCACATTATCCACCTTTGGCTCAGTGAAGCAACGGTATATGAGGTCAATAGCCTCGTCGCTTCCGTTACCGAGGAAAATGCATTCCTCAGGCATTCCTTTCACCTTTGACAGCAGTTTCTTCACTTCGAGCTGCAGTGGGTCGGGATAGCGGTTTAGAGGACCATTATATGGATTTTCATTAGCGTCGAGATACACCCTTGCATTGCGACCACTAAACTCGTTGCGTGCGCAACTGTAGGGTGCAAGATTCCAAATGTTCTCACGCGTAAGTTCTTTCAGTTCCTTCATCGTTCAACTTCTTTTATTCTTACTGTCATTGCCTGCTTGTGGGCATCGAGCGACTCGGCTGCTGCCATAGCCTCCACGGCTGGACCAATGCGGCGTATTCCTTCTTCCGTGAGGTGCTGGAACGTTATCTTACGGCAGTAGCTGTCGAGATTCACACCACTGTATGCAGTGGCATAGCCGTGGGTTGGCAGTGTGTGGTTTGTTCCACTGGCATAGTCGCCAGCACTCTCACAGGCGTATTTCCCGAGGAACACGCTACCTGCGTTTACTACTTTTTGTGCCAGTTCCTCATAGTTGTCGGTTTGCAGTATGAGGTGCTCAGGAGCGTAGGTATTTGACAATTCTATTGCCTCTTCCTCAGATGCTACTACCACAATCTTGCTGTTGTCCAAAGCCTTTGCTGCCATATCACGACGTGGAAGCAACTCAAGCTGACGCCTCACTTCATTCTCCACTGCAGAAGCCATTGTCTCCGAGGTGGTTATCATCAGCACCTGTGAGTCAATTCCATGCTCTGCCTGCGATAGCAAGTCGGCAGCGACAAACTCTGCGTTGGCATTAGCATCGGCAATTACACACACCTCTGACGGACCAGCTGGCATGTCGATGGCTACATCGTGTAGGCTTACATGCTGCTTTGCCGCCATCACATATTGGTTGCCTGGACCGAAAATCTTATATACCTTTGGCACCGATTCAGTTCCGTAAGCCATTGCCCCGATGGCCTGAACACCACCAGCCTTGAATATCTTGCTCACTCCGGCAATGCGTGCAGCCACGAGAATAGCAGGATTAACTTTGCCGTCACGTCCCGGAGGAGTGCAAAGCACTATCTCCTTGCAGCCGGCAATCTTGGCAGGTGTGGCAAGCATGAGCACTGTGCTGAAGAGTGGGGCAGTGCCACCGGGAATGTAGAGTCCCACACGCTCGATAGCTACGCTTTTCTGCCAACAAACTACCCCAGGCTGAGTCTCCACACGCACCTCGCTGAAGCGTTGCGCCTCGTGGAATGACTTGATGTTGGAGTGTGCCAATCGTATAGCTTCCTTCAGTTGCGCATCCACCAAGTTTTCTGCCTCGTCGATTTCCTCTTTGCTTACGGCAAGTGATGCCAACTCTGCCTTGTCGAACTTCAGTTCGTATTCCCTCACAGCCTCGTCGCCCCGTGCCTTCACGTCGTCGAGAACAGTCTTCACCGTTGCCGTGAGTTGTGATACGTCGAGGTGCGGACGCTCAATGATTGATGCCCACTCCTCGCGCTTTGGATATTTAATTGTTATCATAAGATCATTTTTTCTATTGGAGTGACAAGTATTCCCTGTGCTCCCATTTCCTTCAGCTTTCCGATAATCTCCCAAAAACGTTTTTGGTCAAGCACTGTGTGAACGGAGCACCAGTCGTCGTCGGCAAGCGGAATAATTGTCGGACTCTTCAAGCCTGGGAGAACGTCGATGATGTCCTTCAGGCGGGCTTTTGGAGCGTTCATGCGTACATATTTCTTATCCTCGGCACTGCGGACTGCCTCAAAGCGGAAGAGCATTTCCTGAAGGGTCTTGCGCTTTTCCTCGTCCATGTCGTGGTTGCCAATGAGCAGTGCCTCGCTCTGCATCACCACCTCCACCTCGCGCAGGTTGTTGCTGACCAGTGTCGAGCCGCTGCTGACAATGTCGAAGATAGCGTCTGCAAGTCCAATGCCCGGAGAAATCTCCACACTGCCAGTTATGACGTGAATCTCCGTGTTGATGCCGTGATTTTCCATATAATGTCGGAGTATGCCAGGATAGGAGGTTGCAATCTTCTTGCCGTTGAACCACTCAAGTCCCTTGTAATCTATGTCCTTGGGTATTGCCAACGAGAGGCGACACTTGCTGAATCCCAGTCGTGAGATTATCTCAGCATCCTCGCCACGCTCTACAAATTCGTTCTCGCCAACGACGCCAATGTCGGCAACGCCTGTAGCCACGCTCTGTGGAATGTCGTCATCTCGCAGGTAAAGCACCTCCAAGGGAAAGTTTGACGACTGCACCAACAGGGTGCGCTTGCTTGAACTGATTTTGATGTCTGCCTCTGCGAGCAGATTCATGGTGTCTTCAAAAAGACGACCTTTTGACTGTACTGCTATTCGTAACATACTTTAATTTTATTATATATTTTGAAAATCACGATGCAAAATTACGAATTAATGATAGATTGTGCAAGAAAATCACTACTTTTGCACCCAAAAAATATTGTTTTGTTGATTATTGACATAAAAAATAGGCAAAATTTGTGCATATTGAAGACAATATCGCTCCTTTTGGGCATTATTGTCTGTGTAGGTTCGTGCTCGTCAAACAAGCAGGAAAAGATGGTGACACCCTGGGGAGAGATTAACGACTCCATTCCCGACAACGACGATTTCGACCTTGATCAGATTGTTGCCAACGGCGAGATGATCGTAGTCACCATAAGCGGACCGACAACATATTACGACCACCGTGGCCGCCAACTCGGACTCCAATATATGATGGTTCAGCGTTATGCTGAGAAAATTGGTGTGGGAGTGCGTGTGGAGTTATGCCGCGACACGCTGGAGATGGTGCGCCGACTTATTGCCGGAGATGTTGACATCGTTGCCTATCCGCTGAGGAAAGCCGACATCAAGCTACCCAACGACAGTCTCGGAAATATTGTCTTCTGTGGTGCCGGTAACGACTCCATAGGTCAGTGGACAGTGAACAAGGAGAAAGTGAGGTTGGCAAAGTCGCTCAACGAGTGGTATGACCCCAGAATAATGGCAGAGGTGAGGAAGGAGGAGGACTTTCTGCTCAGCACCCGTAGCGTGGTGCGCCATGTCTATGCGCCTATGTTAAATAAGAAAGGTGGAGTAATATCGCACTATGATGCCCTGTTCATGACCTATTGCCAACCCATACGTTGGGATTGGCGACTAATGGCGGCACAATGCTATCAGGAATCGACATTCGACCCTCAGGCACGCTCATGGGCAGGAGCCCTCGGACTGATGCAGATTATGCCAGCCACGGCAGACATGCTCGGATTGCCTCGCGACAAGATTCACGACCCTGAGAGCAACATTGCCGCGGCAGCGAAATATCTTGGGCAGCTTGAGGCTAAGTTCAGCGACATTCCCACAAGGTATGAGAAGATGAACTTCGTTCTCGGAAGCTACAACGGAGGCTATCACCACATCC
This sequence comes from uncultured Prevotella sp., assembly GCA_945833995.1. Lineage (GTDB taxonomy): Bacteria > Bacteroidota > Bacteroidia > Bacteroidales > Bacteroidaceae > Prevotella. The sequence goes on along the minus strand of CAMAGM010000003.1, from coordinate 29,929 downwards.
GTGATGCCATGGCATTGACAGAGAAATATGGCGGCAATCCCCATTCGTGGGCGGACGTGAGCCAGTATGTACTAAAGCTAAGCGACCCCAAGTTCTACCGCGACCCCGTGGTGAAATATGGCTATATGCGTGGCTCAGAGACAGAAGATTATGTGCGTAAGATTCGCCAGCGTTGGGAATCTTACAAGGGTGTGAAAAGTCCACGCACGGGCTATTCCAACATGATACCTCAAAAGGCAAAAAAACACAAGAAGAAATATGACGTATAACATTACGATGGTGGCTGGTGCCCGCCCAAACTTCATAAAGTTGGCACCTATAGCATGGGCAGTCAGTAAGGCAAAGGAGGCAGGAGAGGACATTGACTGCAAGTTGGTTTATGTAGGCAAGGAAAACGACCCCACACTGGAACCCTCGCTTTTCAGCGACCTGCAGATTCAGCGCCCTGACGTGTTCCTCGGCGTTGACTGCGAGAGCCTCAACGAACTGACGGGGCAGACAATGGGAGCTTTCGACCGCTATCTCGACACAGTAAAGACCGATGCCGTGATAGTTGTTGACGACCTCGCCTCGACAATGGCTGTAGCCATAGTTTGCAAGAAGCGCGGGGTGAAGTTGGCACATCTCGTAGCTGGCACACGCTCGTTTGATTTCTCCATGCCAAAGGAAGTCAACAGGCTCGTTATTGACGGTCTAAGCGACCTGCTCTTCACCGCAGGAGCTGGGGCGAGCAGCATTGTGAGCCGTGAGGGTGCTGAACTACAGAAGGTATATATGGTCGGAAACATCATCATTGATACGCTGCGTCAGAACCACACCCGCTTCACTCGCCCAAAATGTCTTGAGAAAATTGGAGTAGCTGATGGCGCGTATTTCGTGTTCACCATAAACCGCAAAGCACTACTGACCAACAGCGATTATCTTCGTCAAATGATAGGTTCCCTCAGCGAGAGGGTTGGCGACTCGCCCGTAATCGCCCCATTGCGTGGATTGGCACGCGAGACCATAGCACCCATGGTTGCCGACAAACCAAACATACATATAGTTGAAAGCATGGGCTACCTCGACTTTGGCTATCTCACCGCCCATGCCAAAGGCATAGTGACCGACTCTGGAAACATAGCCGAGGAAGCTACGTTCAACAATGTTCCCTGTATCACACTCAACGACTACACCGAACATATTGAGACTGTGAGCCAAGGAACCAACACCCTTGTTGGCTACGACATAAGCAAGCTGCAATCCTCACTTGACGATATCGTTGCCGGCAAATGGAAACGCTCTTCGCTACCCGACCGTTGGGATGGACGGACTGCCGACCGCATACTGCAGATTATCACAACTAATTAACTTAAGTTTTGCATTTGCTCAACATTATGGAGTTAAAGGAGTCAAAAGGAGTTAGAGACAATAGTCTTTTCGCATCCCTTGGGAGTTATCTGGGCCAAAACATACGTCTTTAACTCCTTTAACTTCCTTAACTCCTTTAACTTCCCACTTCTATTAGAGGTGTTTGACTATTCAAACACCTCTTCTATATCGTTTATGTCGGTCACGTCTATCTCACTTGTCTCACATGGGTTATAGCCTTCAGGCAGGTCGAACACGGCATCCTCGCTATAACCAAGACGGCGGTCGTTGAATACGCGGCGCATGTAGTTCGCCCATATCGGGAGTGCCATCGTCGCACCTTGTCCCATCTGCATTGAGTCGAAATGGATGTCGCGGTCGTCGCCACCTACCCATACGCCACTTACAAGGGTGGGAGTGAAGCCCATAAACCAGGCATCGCTATTGTTGTTTGTCGTTCCCGTCTTTGCGCCTATCTCACCGGTGAAATTGTATTTGAAACGCAAGCGGCTTGCCGTTCCTCCGTCAACCACACCTCTCAACATATAGAGCATCTTGTTGGCACTTTCCTCGCTAATGACCTCGTTCATCCTGGGTTGGAACTGCGCTATCACGTTGCCCTCGTTGTCCTCAATCTTTGTCACAAAGAGTGGGGCACAACGTATGCCGTGGTTTACGAATGTCGTGTAGGCACTTACCATTTCTGATACCGTTAGGTCGCATGGTCCGAGGCATAGCGACATAGAGGGGTGTATGTCTGGACTGTTGAATCCATATTCCCTCAACAGCGAGACGAAAGCCTGCGGACTGAGTTTGCTCATCAGGTATGCCGTTATCCAGTTGTTCGACTGTGCCAATCCCCATTTCAGTGGCACCATCTCACCATAGCGTCGGCGGCTTGAGTTGCGTGGTGTCCACTGCTGTCCTGCCACAATGTAGGTCTGCTGCACGTTTGGCGCAAGGTCGCATGGCGAAAATCCGTTCTCCATAGCCAATGAATAGAGGAAGGGCTTTATGGTCGAGCCCACTTGTCTGCGGCCGTCCATACACATGTCGTAGTTGAAATGTATGAAGTTCATACCGCCGACATAAGCCTTGACCGCCCCGTTTTGTGGCGACATGCTCATGAAACCGCAACGCAGGAACGACTTGTAGTATTTTATTGAGTCCAGTGGCGTCATTGTCGTATCCACCTCGCCGTGATAGGTGAAGATGCTCATCTTCGTTGGAGTGTGGAACGCCTTGTGAATATCGTCATACGACGCACCTTGTTCCTTCATCACGCGCCATCTCTCACTCTGCTTCACCGAGCGTCCCATTATGTCGTTATACTGTTTTTCGGTCAAGTTGCCAGAGTATGGGGCATTTGCCTTTCCCCTATTCTCACGGTTGAAGGCAGGCTGCAAGTATTTTACCACATGCTCGTCAACAGCCTCCTCGGCATATCGCTGCATGCGTGAGTCTATCGTGGTATAGACTTTCAGACCGTCGGTATATACGTTGTATGGCTGTCCGTTCTTCTTCGTGTTCTTGTTGCACCAACCGTAAAGTGGGTCGTTGTCCCAGTTTATGGAGTCTTGGTGGTATTTTGCCATGTTCCACTGCGGATAGTTCTTCCTCTCAGGTCGTTTCGCCATAAGGTATCGTCGAAGGAAATCGCGGAAGTATGCTGCAATACCGTCCTTGTGGTCAGCCACATGGAAATTTAGGTTCAGCGGACGTTGCGAATATGTGATGTATTCCGCCTCGGTCAGGAATCCTGCCTTCACCATTTGCTGCATCACCACGTTCCTTCGCTCGCGGCATCTCTCGGGATTGCGCACTGGATTGTAGTATGACGGGTTCTTGCACAGTCCTATCAGTGTTGCCGCCTCCGTCACACTCAGGTTCTTTGGCTCCTTTCCAAAATAGGTGTTGGCAGCGGTCTTTATTCCCACGGCGTTGTGCAGGAAGTCGAAGTAGTTGAGATACATGGCAATGATCTCGTCCTTGGTGTAGTTTCGTTCCAGTTGCACTGCAATCACCCATTCGATAGGCTTTTGCAACGCACGCTCTGTCACGCTTGCCGCCTTGCCCGAATAGAGCTGCTTGGCAAGCTGCTGAGTGATGGTGGAGCCACCTCCGGCATTTTTCTGTCCCATTATACCGCGCTTCACTATTGCTCGGGCAAGTGCCTTGAAGTCAATTCCCGAATGGTCGTAGTAGCGCACGTCCTCCGTAGCCACCAGTGCCTTCACAAGCGCAGGCGACAGTTGGTCGTAATCCACGCAGATGCGGTTTTCCTTGTTGTAGTTCCATGTGCCCATCAGTTTTCCGTCGGCACTATACACTTGTGTCGCAAACCTGTTGATTGGGTTTTGCAGGTCCTCAACGGGTGGCATATAGCCTATCCACCCCTCGGCGATGGCATAGAACGCACCTATTGCACCCAGTACTGAAACTATTAGTAATGTCCATAGGAAACGGACGAATGTTTTAGCCATAATTGTCGATTTTTTGCTCTTTGAGTCGTTATTCAACGGCAAAATTACTCGTTTTTATTCATATAAAGAAGAAAATTTGCTTTTTTCTCGCTTTTTTATTCGATAAATCCAAAAATATATGTACCTTAGCGGTCGAAAAAGAATTAAATATAACAATTCGTGATGGAAAAGCATAATTTTGTGACCATAGCCAATCTCACTCGAGAGAAGATTCTCTACATGATTGAGATGGCTCAGGAGTTCGAACGGCATCCCAATAGGGAGTTGCTGAAAGGAAAGGTTGTGGCGACCCTGTTCTTCGAGCCGTCAACACGAACCAGGCTGAGTTTTGAAACCGCTGCCAACAGGCTTGGCGCAAGGGTAATCGGTTTTGCCGACCCGAAGATTACCAGCGGGACAAAAGGCGAGACACTGAAAGACACCATTCTCATGGTGTCCAACTATGCCGACGTCATCGTCATGCGCCATTATATCGAGGGTGCGGCACAATACGCCAGCGAGGTTGCCCCAGTGCCAATAGTCAATGCGGGTGACGGCGCACACCAACATCCGTCACAGTGCATGCTCGACCTCTATTCCATATATAAGACTCAAGGCACGCTCGAAAACCTCAACATCTATCTCGTTGGCGACCTCAAGTATGGAAGGACCGTCCACTCGCTCCTCATGGCGATGCGCCATTTCAACCCAACGTTCCATTTCGTGGCGCCAAAGGAGCTTGCCATGCCAAACGAGTATAAGATCTATTGCCGCGAGCATGGTATAAACTTCCAGGAGCACACTGCCTTCAATGAGAAGATTATTGCCGACGCTGACATATTATATATGACGCGCGTGCAAAAGGAGCGTTTCAGCGACCTTATGGAATACGAGCGCGTGAAGAACATCTACATCCTGCGTGCCGACATGCTTGGCAACGCAAAGCCAAACATGAAGATTCTCCACCCGCTGCCACGCGTGAATGAGATAGCCTACGATGTGGACAACGACCCACATGCCTACTACATTCAGCAGGCTGGCAACGGACTCTTCGCACGACAGGCAATCTTCTGCGACGTGCTCGGAATCTCGCTCGACGAGGTGAGAAACGATAAAACGATAATTAATTGAGTTGACAAGTTGATAGTAATTTTCACAGACGCTGGACAAATAACTTGTCCACTTGTTTACTCGTCAACTTGTCAACTAAAAAAAAAAGAATCATGGCAAAAAACGAAATAATGGTGACTGCCATTGAGAATGGCACTGTCATCGACCACATACCAACAGAGAAGACCTACGAGGTGGCAAGCCTGCTCCATCTTGAGCAACTCACCACCCCTGTCACCATCGGTTGCAACTACCGCTCAAAGAAAATCGGGCGCAAGGGCATCATCAAAGTGGCAGACAAGTTCTTCACCGACGAGGAAATATCACGTCTCTCCGTCGTGGCACCAAACGTGGTGCTCAACATCATTCACGACTACGAGGTGGTGGAGAAGAAGACCGTCATCACTCCCGACGAGCTGCGCGGCATAGTGAAATGCAACAACCCTAAGTGCATAACCAACAACGAGCCAATGTCAACACTCTTCCACGTCGTGGACAAGGAGCGCGGCACGTTGAAATGCCACTATTGCGAGAAGGAACAGGACATCACGAAAGTAACACTCATTTAAACCTTATAAAAAATGAAAAGAGATCAACAGATTTTTGACCTTATCGAGCGCGAGCACCAGCGCCAGCTGAAAGGCATCGAGCTAATCGCATCAGAAAACTTCGTTAGCGACCAGGTAATGGAAGCCATGGGCTCTTACCTCACCAACAAGTACGCCGAGGGCTATCCTGGCAAGCGTTACTATGGCGGTTGCCAGGTTGTAGATGAAGTGGAGCAACTTGCCATCGACCGTGTAAAGGAGCTCTTTGGTGCTGAGTACGCCAACGTACAGCCACACTCTGGCGCACAGGCAAATGCTGCCGTGCTGCTCACAGTGCTCAAACCAGGAGACACATTCATGGGACTCAACCTTGCCCACGGCGGTCACCTCTCACATGGTTCTGCCGTAAACACATCAGGCATTCTCTACAATCCCATTGGCTACGACCTCAATCAGGAAACTGGGCGCGTGGATTACGACCAGATGGAGCGTCTTGCCATCGAAAACAAGCCAAAGCTCATCATCGGTGGTGGTTCTGCCTACAGCCGTGAGTGGGACTACAAGCGCATGCGTGAGATTGCTGACAAGGTTGGCGCACTGCTCATGATCGACATGGCTCACCCAGCAGGACTCATTGCGGCTGGCCTTCTTGACAATCCTGTCAAGTATGCACACATCGTGACCTCGACAACCCACAAGACACTCCGTGGTCCACGTGGCGGTATTATCCTCATGGGTAAGGACTTTGAGAATCCTTGGGGCTTGAAGACTCCAAAGGGAGCGGTGAAAATGATGAGCCAGCTGCTCAATTCAGCAGTATTCCCTGGTCTGCAGGGTGGACCTCTCGAGCATGTCATCGCTGCCAAGGCTGTTGCCTTCGGCGAGGCTCTCCAGCCAGAGTTCAAGGAGTGGGCATTGCAGGTGAAGAAGAATGCCGCAGTGCTTGCCGACGAGCTCGTCAAGCGAGGCTTCACCATTGTCAGCGGTGGTACCGACAACCACTCAATGCTTGTTGACCTTCGCTCAAAATATCCAGAGCTTACGGGTAAGGTTGCAGAGAATGCACTCGTTGCTGCCGACATCACCGTCAACAAGAACATGGTGCCATTCGACTCCCGCAGTGCATTCCAGACAAGCGGCATACGTCTCGGCACACCTGCCATCACTACCCGTGGTGCCAAGGAAGACCTCATGGTGCTCATTGCCGAACTCATTGAGGAGGTGCTCAACAATCCAGAGAACGAGGAAGTTATAGCAAGCGTACGCGCCCGCGTGAACGAGACTATGAAGAACTATCCTCTCTTCGCCTACTAAAAGATAGTTTGAAGAGCTTCAGAAGGTTTTATAGGTTTGAGGGGTTTGAGAAATTTCAAACCCCTCATTCTTTCTCAAGTTGCGTAAGCAATAAATAAAAACCTGTTGTCAACAGTGCTTAACCGAAAAAGTCGAAAAAAGCGTGCATCAAAGCGACTTCAACTCTGTATAGATTCGTTGCACTGGCAATCCCATGACATTGTAGTAGCTTCCTTGCAACGATGTTACACCTATGAAGCCTATCCATTCCTGAATGCCGTAGGCTCCAGCTTTGTCAAAAGGCTTGTAGCGGTCAACGTAATAGTCAATCTCCTCCTCGGTGAGTGACGTGAAGACTACTTCGGTGGAGACGGAGAAACTACGGTGGACATCATGACTTGTGATGCACACTCCAGTGACAACGGAATGACTCTTGCCACTAATGGCGCGAAGCATATCGGCAGCATTGGCGGCATCGTGTGGCTTGCCGAGTATCTCATTGCCTACAATGACCACCGTGTCAGCCGTGATTACGAGATCGTCCTCGTGTAGTAGGTTTTTGTATGCCCTTGCCTTTTTCTCGGCAATGTATTCCGCCACATCTTTGGCGGGTAGGGTGGAGGGATAGCTCTCGTCGATATCGGGCAGGACTTTAACGGTGAAGTCGATGCCAAGACCTGCAAGCAACTCGCGTCGGCGTGGGGAGTTGCTCGCAAGCACAATATTGTATTTCTTAAGATTGTCCAACATATTATTTATAATTAAGTTGACAAGTTATTTGTCATGCATCTTGTTCAGTACTATCAACTTGTTTACTTTACCAGCCGAAAGCCTTCTCGCTCTCAAGCCATTTACCCTGTGCCCTTAGTACTTGCTCAATGACATCGCGCCCACAACCGTGACCTCCAATGCGGTCGCTCGTATAGATGGACAATGCCTTAATGTCGCTGCATGCATCCTTCGGACACACTGGGCAACCCACGCGTTGCATTATCTCATAGTCGGGAATGTCGTCGCCCATATACATTATATCCTCGTCGGTATATCCGTAGTTGGCGAGAAACTCCTCATAGACCTTCAATTTCACGGCACACGCCATGAAAATGTCCTCGAGACCAAGATTCTCATATCGCTTGCGAACACTCTCGGTTTTGCCACCAGTTAGGATTGCTATGCGCAACCCTTGCTTCATGGCAAGCTGTATGGCATATCCGTCCTTGATGTTCACCGTGCGCATTGGCTCGCCGTTTGGGTGGAGCGTGATAGTTTCGGCGCTCAGCACTCCGTCAACATCGAAGATGATAGCCTTTATCTTTGTCAAATCGTAGTTGATCATTATTCTTGTCCTATTGCTTTTTTATGAATACTATTACTCATTAGCTCATATATGTCTCTCATCATCGGGCTCTCACCAAGCAGTGCGATATGACGGTCAAGCACATTTCGGTCGAATCTAACAGCTGGTCCTGTTTGGGCATCCTTGGGATGTAGGGCGTGAACCTTTGCCAAAGTCTCGTCGATTAGTGGCAGAAGCATGTCGAACGTCATTCCGTGACTCTCCATTATGTCCGCAGCAAGGGCATAGCAATGGTTGACGAAATTGCAGCCGAACACAGCCGCCAAGTGCAGATACTTACGGTCGTGGCTCGATAGAACCGTGATTTTCCCTGAGATGCTTTCTGCAAGAGTCTGGATAGTCGTCTCCGACGTAGCGTCATTCCATTCGATGAAAACTGGTATTTTGCTGAAATCCACCTCACGGCTCTTGGAGAATGTTTGCATGGGATAGAGAACACCATAGTGCCGTACACTGCCACTGAAGATGTCGATTCCAACGCTTCCCGCCGTATGGACGAATACCTTGTCCTCACGTCCTTTCCCTGCTTCACGCACTATGTCTGCCAAGGCAGAGTCCTTGACGGATAGTACAAAAACATCGGCATCATGGGTCAAATCGGCAATATTTGATGTGTGTGCTGCCCCGAGACGTTGTGCCAAGGCAGCGGCGTTTGCTTCAGTGCGACTGAACACCTGAACAATGTCGTGACCTGCCGCAACGAAAGCCTTGCCAATGTTGGTGGCAAGATTGCCAGAGCCTATAAGTGCTATCCTCATTTTGACTTAGTATTTGTCGGCATGGACATTCTCCCATTTCAGATTGTCCTCATTCTGAGGCTTGCGCTCGTCAGCCTTGTGTCCAAAGGCAATAATGCAGAGGGTGTTGAGGTTTGACGGTATGTCGAGCACTCCACGGATGACCTCGTCGGCTGGTGTGCCATCGGCAAGTCCGCGACCTCTCATCTGAACCCAGCAAGAGCCAAGTCCCAGTTCCTCTGCCTGATACTGCATGGAAATGGCAGCTATCGAGCCATCCTCAATCCAGCAGTCGTTTTGTTGTGGGTCGCCAAGTACAACGATGGCAAGAGGCGCACCTTTCATAAACTGTGAGCCGAGGTCCTTGGCATCTGCAAGCTTGTTGATGTCAAGTTTGTCCTCCACCACAACGAACTGCCAGGCACGCTGGCTTTTTGACGTTGGCGACATGAGTGCTGCCCTGAGTATAGCCTGTACGTCCTCTGGACTTATTTCCTCTTCCGTGAACTTCCTATGGCTTCTTCTAAGTTGAGCCAAATCCTTGAAATTAGTCATTTTTTGTGTTATAATTGATGAATAAATGTTGTTTTCGGCCACAAAGGTAAGAATAATAGCCAAAAAACTGCGAGAATCCATTGATTTTTATGTTTTATTTATTATTTTTGCAGCAGTGAACGACGTATCTATCATAGTATATACGAATAGAGAGGAATTGCCAGAGCTCCAATCGCGGGATTTCTTCCACAGTTCGGAGCTGTTCCGCATCTATGAGGACACACCTCGCCACAGTCCCTTCATGGTGGTTGCGAGATGCGCCGACGGACGTGTGGCAGCCCATCTGCTCGCGGTAGTGCGCCGTCGCTCGTGGTTTGTGCCTCCTTTCTTCATGTGGCATTGCAGGATATTGGGCGAGGGTAGCTATTCAGGTTTTGAGGAACACCGTGACGAGTTGTTCAACCTGATGATGACCGAGCTGGTGAAGCGTATGCCCGCCTATGTGGAGTATATAGAGTTGAGCCACCTCTCAAGCAAGATGTTTGGCTATAAGACACTGAGCGGGCTTGGCTTTTTTGCTGTTAACTGGATGAACATCCACAACTCCCTGCATAGCAGGACACCAGAGGAGAGGGTGTCGCCAAAGTTGTTGAAACGCATAAATGACGCTATTGCCAAAGGAGTGGAGACACACGAGGTGCGGACGGAGGATGAGTTTGAGGATTTCGTGCGTCTGCTCAAAGCCCACAACTTCTTCAAACTTAAGAGATTCATTCCCGATGCCGCTTTCTTCAGAAGGGTGGTGGAGTCTGGTCATGGAAGGCTGCTCGTCACGAGATACAACAACACCACGATAGGCTGTTGTGCCTATGCCATCACGAAGGGCAATGCCTATCTTTGGTATGCAGCATACCTGAGAAAGAGTTACTTGCGCCTGCATCCTGCGGAGGTAACAGTGTGGAATGCCATAAAGAAGGCATACGACGAGGGATGCCAGCACTTTTGTTTTCTCGACGTTGGGCTGCCTTACAGGGCAAACAAGCTTCGCGATTTCATACTGAGATTCGGTGGAAAGCCAGTGAGTGCGTTCCGTTGGTTCAGGTTCAGATATAAATGGCTAAACCGTATTTTAATACACGTTTGGAGCTTCTGAACACAATAAAACGTGAGTTTACGAGTTTTGTAGTATATGGAAATTACATTAAGGAGACATATCATCGCAGCAGTCGTTCTTTTAGTGTCGTCGGTGTCGGCATTGGCACAGTCGTTCACTCTCGCCGGTAGCGTCGTTGACAACGACGGCAACCCGATAGAACTTGCTACCGTGGCTTGCGTGAGTCAGGCGAAAGTGACGATGACAAACCTAAAGGGAAAGTTCAGCTTACAGTTGCAATCGGCTGATAGTGTGGTGGTAAGATTCTCAATGGTTGGATATAAGACACGACAACGTATATTGAGGAACCCGCGTGGAAAGCAGACCTTAAGGGTAGTGCTCAATCCAATGGAGTCGCTCGACGAGATTGTTGTCACCGAACGCCGCCGACAGACAACGCAGACAGAGAAACTCGACATAAAGGATGCCCGCAACTCTCCTTCTACGACAGGAAACGCAGTGGAGGAGCTTATTCAGCAACAGGCAGGAGTGTCGTCGCACAATGAGATGTCGTCGCAGTACAATGTCCGTGGAGGTAGTTTCGATGAAAATGCCGTATATATAAATAATGTGGAGGTCTATAGACCTTTCCTCGTACGAAGCGGACAGCAAGAGGGACTTAGCGTCATAAATCCCGACATGGTAGGATGCGTGGCTTTCTCCACGGGTGGATTTGAGGCAAAGTATGGCGACAAGATGTCGTCGGTGCTCGACATAACCTATCGGCAGCCAAAGAAGACGGAAGCATCGGCGTCGGTGTCGCTGCTTGGCGCAAGCGCATACGTTGGAATGGGAGGAAAACAGTTCTCGATGAGTCACGGAATACGTTACAAGACAAACAAATACCTCGTGGGATCGCTTGACACCGACGGGGAATACAAGCCCGATTATCTCGACTATCAGACATTCATCAGCTATAGGCCAGACTCACTCTGGAACATCGATTTCATCGGCAACATATCAGACAACCACTATACTTTCCAGCCATCCAACCGCGAGACCTCTTTTGGAACATTGACTGACGTGAAGTCGTTTAAGGTTTATTTTGACGGACAGGAGAAGGACTTGTTCCGTACACTATTCGGAGCACTGAACATCACAAGAAGGTATGGGCAGCGAACGAGCCTGTCGCTACTTGCCTCTGCTTTCTACACCAAGGAGCAGGAGACATACGACATACAAGGTCAATACTGGCTTGACGATGTGAGCAACAACTCCAACATCGGTGTAGGAACATACATGGAACATGCACGTAACTATCTGACAGGACACGTGGAGAACCTGAAACTGCTGGCACGACACAAGGCAAAGCGTCACGACATTGAGGCCTCGTTGGCAATAAAGTTTGAGAAGGTGAAGGAAAACTCAACGGAGTATGAGATGCGTGACTCAAGTGGCTACTCCATTCCACACACAGCCGACCGACTCGACCTCATTTATTCGCTACGCTCGCAGAATGAAATTGACTCCCGAAGAATTGAAGGCTATATTATGGACACCTTCAGATTTGCCACTGGCAGCGAGCGTCAGTCGTTCTTTACGCTCAACTATGGGCTACGCTTCAGCAACTGGTCGTTCAATGGTGAGACCACAGTGTCGCCAAGGGCATCGCTCGCACTCGTACCGAGCTTCAACCAGGATGTCACACTACGTTTCGCCACTGGCATATACTATCAGGCACCTTTCTATAAGGAGTTGCGCGACACATCGACTGTTAACGGCAGAACTGTAGTGACGCTCAACGACAAGATAAAGAGCCAACAATCAATACATTTCGTTGCAGGCTTCGACTATCGCTTCAAGATGCTATCGAGGCAGTTCAAACTCACCACAGAGGCATATTATAAACGATTCCACAACCTCATACCATATAATATAAACAATGTGAAGGTGACATATTATGGTGAGAACCTCTGCGACGGTTATGCCGCTGGTATAGACTTCAAACTATATGGTGAGTTTGTCCCTGGGACAGACTCTTGGCTGACATTCTCGCTGATGAAGACACGTCAGACACTTGACGGAGTATCGTTGCCTTTGCCTACCGACCAACGTTACGCCGTGAACCTGCACTTCACTGACTATTTTCCTGGCACTGAGCGTTGGCGTATGACACTGCGTCTCGCATACGCCGATGGTCTTCCTTTCGGTCCACCACACTCAGGCATAGAACGCATGCAGTTCCGTGCACCTGCCTATAAGAGAGCTGACATAGGACTTAGCTATCTGCTTGCAAAAGGCACTGAGGGTGAACACAGGAGTTGGTACCGCAACCTTTGGTTGGCTGCCGACTGCCTGAACCTTTTTGGCATCAACAATGTCAACTCCTACTATTGGGTGACTGACGTGACTAACAATCAGTATGCCGTGCCAAACTATTTAACTGGACGCCGTTTTAATGTACGTTTTACCATCGAAATGTAGTAAAAAGCATTTAAACTTGCATTAAAATGATAAACTTAACAATATTTTCAATTCATTCTTTGTTGGTATTGATTAAAATCATTATCTTTGCACGGTTTTTATAATGAAACATTATACAATTTAAATACATAAAACTATGAAGATTTCTCATATTGAGCACCTGGGCATAGCAGTCCAGAGCATTGAAGAGTCACTCCCATACTTTGAGAATGTACTGGGACTGAAGTGTTACGCAGTAGAAGTAGTAGAGGATCAGAAGGTGAAGACCGCTTTCCTGAAGTGTGGTGAGGTTAAGCTTGAGCTCCTCGAACCAACTTGTCCAGAGAGCACCATCCAGAAGTGGCTCGACAAGGGCAACCATGGCGTTCACCACGTTGCTTTCTGCGTTCAGGACGGTGTTGCCAACGCATTGGCAGAGTGTGACGAGAAGGGCATCCGCCTCATCGACAAGGCTCCACGCAAGGGCGCAGAGAACCTGAACATTGCTTTCCTGCATCCAAAGTCAACCGTAGGCATCCTCACAGAGCTTTGCGAACACTAAGACTTAAAGTCTGTTTCTGGTTTTAAGTAATTAAAGAATTAAAAATTAAAGAATTAAAGTTCCTTTAGTGGGATAAAAACAATAAATTATTAAAGTTTATCAGGTAATGAGTAAGCAATTAGAAAAAATCAAGCAGCTCATCGCCAAGCGTGAGGAAGCACGCATGGGTGGTGGTGAGAAAGCCATCGAGAAGCAGCATGCTCGTGGCAAATATACAGCAAGAGAGCGTATCAGTATGTTGCTGGACGAAGGCAGCTTTGAGGAGTATGACATGTTCAAGCTCCACCGTTGCACTAACTTCGGTATGGAAAAGAAGCAGTATCTTGGCGATGGTGTCGTTGTAGGTTCAGGTACAATCGATGGTCGTTTGGTATTTGTCTTCGCCCAGGATTTCACCGTCAATGGTGGTTCCCTCTCTGAGACTCTTGCCCAGAAGATATGTAAGGTTATGGATATGGCAATGAAGATGGGTGCTCCTGTCATCGGTATCAACGACTCTGGTGGCGCACGTATTCAGGAAGGTATCAACGCCTTGGCTGGTTACGGTGAGATTTTCGAGCGCAACATCCTTGCCTCAGGTGTGATTCCACAGATAAGCGGTATCTTCGGTCCTTGCGCCGGTGGTGCTGTTTACTCTCCAGCACTTACTGACTTCACCCTCATGATGGAGAACACCTCCTATATGTTCCTTACAGGTCCAAAGGTTGTAAAGTCTGTCACAGGCGAGGATATCGACCAGGAGCATCTTGGTGGTGCCAGCGTACATGCCTCTAAGAGTGGTGTGACACACTTCACAGCCTCTACCGAGGAAGAGGGCATCCAGATGATTAGAACTCTGTTGAGCTACATTCCATCAAACAACATGGAGACCGCTCCACGCAAGGTTTGCGACGATCCTATCGACCGTCTTGAGGACTCACTCAACGAGATTATCCCTGACAATGGCAACGAGGCATACGATATGTATAAGGTGATTGGCGGTATTGTCGATAACGGTGAGTTCTTCGAGATCCAGCCTAAGTTCGCACGCAACATCATCATCGGTTTCGCCCGTTTCAACGGTCAGAGCGTAGGTATCATCGCCAACCAGCCTTCAGTTTATGCAGGTGTGCTTGACGTCAATGCCAGCCGCAAGGGTGCACGCTTCGTCCGTTTCTGCGACGCGTTCAATATTCCTATCGTTACTCTCGTCGATGTTCCAGGATTCCTTCCAGGCACTGGTCAGGAGTACAATGCCGTTATCCTTCACGGTGCCCAGCTGCTCTATGCCTTTGGTGAGGCTACTGTTCCAAAGATTACCGTCACACTGCGCAAGAGCTATGGTGGTAGCCACATCGTTATGGGTTGTAAGCAGCTTCGTGCTGACCTCAACTACGCTTGGCCATCTGCAGAGATCGCAGTTATGGGTGCCTCAGGTGCCGTTGCAGTTCTCTGCGCCAAGGAAGCCAAGGCAAAGAAGGATGCAGGTGAGGACGTTAAGGCATTCCTCGCTGAGAAGGAGGAGGAGTACAACGACCTCTTCGCTACACCTTACCAGGCAGCGAAGTATGGCTACATCGACGATGTCATCGAGCCACGCAACACTCGCTTCCGTATCTGTCGCGGTTTGGCACAGCTCGCCACAAAGCGCGATGCCCTGCCAGCCAAGAAGCACGGCAATATTCCAATGTAATTAGTTGACAGGCGACTTAACCTGCATTGTTCATGCTGTTCCGTCACGAAAGGTCTAAATGGTAGTGCATCAGCGTGAGCACAGCGATGACGATGCAGAATGTAGTAAATCCTACTTTTAAAGAGGAAGAGCGAGCACCTCGCTGAGGTGCTGCCAGTTAGACCTTGCAGTAGGAACGAGTATGAATAATGCAGGTTAACCTCGCCTGTCGCAACAAGTGTTAATTATGAAACAGGACAAAAACGTATATGCCGCCATTGCTTTGGCACTTCACGAGCATTTGGGCAACAACGTTCATGACAAAGTCTCTGGTGTCATCACCATTGCTGAACGCAACACCCAGTGGAACGGATTTGCCTTGAGCATGACTGAGCGTCCTTAATTAGAGGTACTGATTATGAAAGAGTATAAATATACCATCGATGGTAAGAAATATGAAGTGACTATTGGCGACATTGCCGACAACGTCGTTTCTGTAACGGTAAACGGTGAGGACTACAAAGTCGAGATGGAGCCTGAGAAGGAACCAGAGAAGGCTAAGGTAGTAAGACCTGTTGCCGCTCCCGCAGCTGCACCTTCAAGCGACTCTCAAGGCAGCAGGCCTGTCAATGCCAACAACGCAGTAAAAGCTCCTCTGCCTGGCACGATTATTGAAATTCTCGTGAACGTTGGCGACGAAGTGAAGGCTGGTGACACGGTAGTGGTACTTGAGGCCATGAAGATGGCAAACAACCTTACAGCCGAGAAGGCTGGAAAGGTTACCGCTGTTTGTGTCCAGCCTGGACAGAGTGTAATGGAAGACGACGCACTCGTTGTCATCGAATAAAAAAGAGGTTGGACTTTAACCCTATTGAAATGCCCTTCCTGCCAAGTGGAAACTAGCAGGAAGGGCATTTTCGTTGTTTAGCAAAAAAAAGTGGTATGGAAATTTGGTGATTTGGGATTAAATATGTAACTTTGTCGAAAATATTACGCTATGACACAGATAACACAGGACAATTTCGACAATGAATATCAGGACATCATAGAGATGGAGCGGATAGACAAGTTTGTCAGTGACGAGATGGATCGGCAGATGCATCGCTATATCAAGGCTTTCCATGGAAGCAAGGACATCATGGACAAGTTCATCATGAGACTCAAGGGCATGTCCGTTGAGCAAAAGGAAGAGGCTATAGCAGCATATATAGACCTTAACCGCAAGGCTGTCAGTGGGCTCGACCTGCAGATGGTGCTCGTACGTGCCATCGCAAACTATTGCGACACATATTACTATTTCAAGAAAATGGTGGCTGACCGTAAGAAATTCGATTTCTACCTAAAGCGCATCAGGGAGAAATACATACGGTTGCATGAGGTTTTCGAGCAGGACGGAAAGTTTGGAATTCGTGGTGACAAGGGCGACATTCTCGTCCAACCCCAATACGATTTCCTACGTCGGGTGTTCACCAATGTGGATGATGGCAGGATGATGCCTATCATTGCCCAGAAGAATGGAAAGATGGGACTTATACTTCCTGACGGAAAGGACACCGTTGTTGCCGATTTCGTCTATGACGACATAAGCCTACGCGATGAGTTCCCATATTTTGAAGCTACAAAAGACGGTGTAACCACTTGTCTTGAGTTGTAAGGCAGTGTTATCCATACTTTTCCTACGGCAAGGACAAACCTTTCCACCCTTTCGCGGCACGTCTGGGTTAGACGTGCCTGCGAAGGAATATCTCATGGTCGATGCATGCGGGTAACTCCTCTTTGTAGTGTGTCACCATTATCATTGTCTTGTTGCGACGTTGGCAGAATGCCTCGATAACGTCCTTGACCAAACGGCGGTTGCGGTTGTCAAGCCCGTGCAGAGGCTCGTCAAGTATCAGCAACTGAGGGTCTTTCACGAATGCCCTCGCCAAAAGCACCAGTCGTTGTTCTCCGCTCGACAACTTCAGGAATGGCGTGTCTTCCTTGCCCTTAAGTCCGAAGATGTCCATCCACCATCGGCAGATGCCATATTCTTCCTCGTTAGGTTTCACATACAATCCCATGGAGTCTTTCAGTCCACTTGCCACTATGCGCACTGCAGGCAGGTTCTTTTGGTAAGCCCTATGCATCTCCGGCGACACATATCCAATATGTTTCTTTATGTCCCAGATGCTCTCGCCTGAGCCTCTTGGATTGCCAAATAGTGCGATGTCGCAGGCATAGCTTTGCGGATTGTCGGCGCAAACGAGAGAGAGTAGGGTGGATTTCCCGGCACCGTTCTGTCCACCCAAAGCCCAACGCTCACCGTTTCTCACTGTCCAGTCGAGAGTATCAAGTATCACACGCTCACCATATCTTATGCTTACTTGGTTCATCCTTACCACCTCGTCGCACTTGTAGTCGTTGGTGCGGTAGGGAAGATTGACAATCGCATCGCGATCCTTGTCACTTAGCACCCTCGTTGGGTTGGGCTCACGGTTATCGACATATTGCTGTCGGGTTTGTTTCTCACCAACAATCATCTTGTTCACCTCCACCACATGTGTTATAAACTCAGGCACGTCGTCGGTTTTCGACAATACGAGGATAATCTGCAACGCACGCTCTTTCGACAAGGTTGACAGCAGATCTTTCAGTTGGTCGCGGGTGTCGGCATCAAGTCCGATGAATGGGTTGTCCATAATCAGCACCCTTGGGTCGGCAAGCAGTGTTTTCGTCAGTTGGAACTTCCTTAGCTCGCCACTTGACAGTAGTATGATGTATTTGTCGAGCAGATGGCGGATGTGGAACAAGTCGTAGAGGTGTTCCTGTAGCTCACGTCTCTCGGCGGTGTCCTCTCCGGCAAGTGTGAATGCTTTCTCCAGCAAGTCTCCCACAATAGGTGTCTCCTTGTCTATTTCCTGCTGATTCCAACGTTGTTGCAGATAGTACTGCCCATCGGTGTCACCGTATGAATCACGGAAGGTGATGTATCTTATGTTCTCCGATGCCGATTCTCGGGTGCTTGGCGAGAAGTCGTATTTTGGTTCGTTCATCAATAGCGGGTGACGGCCTGTGATAATCTCCACAAGCATTGTCTTTCCACCACCATTCTCACCCACAATGGCAATGTGCTCGCCAGCGTCCATGGTGAAGTTCACCGGCTCTGCCAATCTCCATTCGGGCATTCTTGTTACTCCGTCCTTTATTTCAATTATCCTTTGCATTGTTGTATGTAGTTTTATTTTTTCTCCATTATTTTATCCTGTCCTTGTTGCGGTTCACAAAGTCCTTCCATCCACGATAGTGCGTGGCGCCGGTTTCTGGTCGGCTCATCTGCAGGTAGTGGCAATAGGCGGCACCGAGGGCATCGGTGGCATCCATAAACTTGCACATATCGTTTTGGTCGAGCTTTAGCAGGCGTTGCAACATGGCAGCCACTTGCTCCTTTGATGCCTGCCCCTGTCCTGTTATAGCCATCTTTATCTTCAGTGGGGCATACTCATGTATGGGCACTCCATGGTGTATGGCTGCGGCAATGGCTGTTCCCTGGGCACGTCCAAGTTTGAGCATCGATTGTACGTTCTTACCGAAAAACGGCGCTTCTATCGCCATTTCATCAGGCAGATAGGCATCAATAATGCCAGTGACGCGCTCGAATATGTGTCCCAGTTTGAGGTATGAGTCGGCAAACTTCCTCAGGTCGATGACTCCCATGCCCATCATCTCTGCCTTGTTGTCCCTTACCTTTATCAGCCCATACCCCATGATGTTGGTTCCGGGGTCAATTCCCAATATTATCTTCTCCATATCTCAATCCCTCCTTATAATGAAAAATCCCATTCTATGGCTCGCCCCCTTGCGGTTGAGCGACCTTACGACATAGAATCCCTGTGGTATCTGTCTCACGTCCACATTCGTGGTCGAGTAAGGTCGGGTAGTGATGATGTTTCCCGCCGCACTCTCAATGGCTATGTACTCAGCATCCGACGCTTCAGCTTTCCTCGGCAGTCGTAGGCTCTTGCCGTCGCATGAAAGCATACCCGGTATTTCCATGTCGGTCGAAGAGTTTGGTGCTGGCGTAGTGGCTGCCTTGCTTTCCCTTCCATAGCGGTCAGTCGCCGTTACGGCATAGTGCATCGTGACTGCGTTGCCGTTTTGCGGAATATCTACAGTGCAATTTGTCAGCCTTGTTGCCACGAGGTTGTTCGGGTTTTCTGTATCCACGGGATAGGTCTCCGAGGCATATATATTAAATAGGTGGTAGTCGCCGTTTGTCTGTGGGAAAGCCTTGTCGTCCACCCATGTCAGTCGGTCAGCAGCTTTTCCCTTCATCAAGGTTAGGTGTGTTGGCTGCTGGGGTAGGGATATGCTGTTGGTGTATCTTGCTGGAACTGTCATAGGAGGAATGAGTGATGGCACCCTGTTTATCTCGTCCTTCACTATTCCGTAGAGTCCCTTCACGTCGTCGAGCAGGAACTTGCAACGGAAAAAGGCGTGTCCCATGCCTTCCTGTGAGAGGAAATGGAGTTGGCGGGTTATCACGTCAACGTCCCAATTCTTTTCTTTAGGTGATAGGAAGTAAATGCCTAATCCCGGGGCAATTACCTTTTCATGTCTGTTCTCGTTCCAATCCAATGCAAACGGATAGAACTGGTTGCCTTGGAAATACATCATCGGATATAGTTGGTCCATGAGTCCTTTTGCAAGCCACGCCTGAGCGTCTTGGCAAACCTTAGTCCTGGCGTTCCAACCCCGACTTGAATATCTGGTAAGGTCGTCGTGTTTGCCTACAGGCGAGCAACTCATCTTCACCCATGGCTTTTGCGACTTCACCTTCTCGTTCACCCGCTCAACGATGCGTGTTATGTTCTCGCGTCCGCGCTGCACGTCGATGCGCCCCTTCCATGTCTCAGGATAACGGATGTAGTCGAGGTGTATGCCGTCGATGTCGTATTTTTGGGCTATCTCCCCGCAGATGTCGGCAATATAGTCGGCAGATGCTTTCTTCTCTGGGTCAACAAAGCCCTCGTCGCCAATGCGCTTCACCAAGTCGGGACGACGCTTCCTCAGTTGCTTGCACCCATAGTTGTTCCATTTGCCAATAGGTATGCACACCACCCATGTGTGAAGCTCCATTCCCCGCTTGTGACATTCCTCAATGGCAAATGCCAGTGGATCGTAGCCTGGGGCACGGCCGGGGAAGCCCGACATGCAGCCGTCCCAAGGCTCGATGGCTGAGGGATAAATGGTTGTTGCCCTTACCCTTGTCTGAAGGAGTATGGTGTTGATGTTCGCCAGTTTCAGGCGGTCGAGCATGTCCCGAAGCTCCGTCTTTTGTTTTTCGATGGAATGGGAAGATTGGGCGTAGGAGTGTGGCCAGTCAAGACCGCCTATCGTCGTAACCCAAACCGCCCTCACTTCGTGCTTGTTGTTTGCCCATAGTGGTGTCACTGCACATAAAAGTGCTATAATTATGGCATATTTTTGCCCAAAAGTGGTATGTTTCATTCTTTTTTTTCAATTTTGGCTGCAAAGTTATGTGTTTTTTTTCATATTTCAAATTAAATTGTTACTTTTGCACAAAGAATTTTCAAAACTTCAGAATAAACGATGATTTCTTTTACATTATGTCTGGTAGCCCTCTTGTTAGGATACGCCATATACGGAAAGGTGGTAGAGCGCGTTTTCGGTCCTGACGACCGCGTCACACCTGCGATGTCTAAGTCCGACGGTGTTGACTTTGTGGCATTGCCGAGTTGGAAGATTTTCATGATCCAATTCCTGAACATTGCAGGCACTGGACCCATCTTCGGTGCCATCATGGGAGCAAAGTTTGGACCGTCGAGTTTCCTTTGGATTGTTTTCGGCTGCATTTTCGCCGGAGCCGTCCACGACTATCTCAGCGGCATGGTGTCGATGAGGAATGGTGGAATTGGTCTTCCGGAAATTATTGGCAAGTATCTTGGAGGCAAGATGCGTGTGGCTATGCTCGTGCTCACTGTTTTCCTGCTTATGGTGGTCGGAGCCATATTCATCTATAGTCCTGCCGTCATACTGAGCAATCTTGCGGGCGACCTGATGTTTTGGATAGTGGTCATCTTGGTCTATTACGTCATTGCCACATTGCTTCCAATAAAGAAGATAATAGGTTATATTTATCCGCTTTTTGCCGCCTCGCTGCTTCTTATGGCTGTTGCAATGCTCGTTATGCTGTTTGTGAACAATCCCACGATACCTGAGATATGGGACGGTTTGGGAAACAAGGCGATGGAGCATAGCCCTTCGTGGAAAGACAACATTTTCCCATGCCTGTTCATCGTAATCTCTTGTGGTGCTATCAGTGGTTTCCACGCCACTCAAAGCCCGCTGATGGGTCGCTGCATGAGGAGCGAGAAACTGGGACGCCCTGTCTTCTACGGGGCAATGATCACTGAAGGCATCGTAGCCCTCATTTGGGCAGCCGTAGGCTCATTCTTCTTCTATGCCGAGCCTGAGCCAGGCTATCAGACCATAGCGCACATGGGCAACAACGGTTTCATCACGCCGGCACCGCAGGTGGTGAACATCATCTGCAACGACTGGCTTGGAGTTGTTGGCGGCGCATTGGCAATGCTTGGCATCGTGGCTGCACCCATAACCACGGGCGACACCGCACTAAGGTCTGCACGACTGATTATCGCCGATTTCATCAAGGTTGAACAGTGCACTATCAAGCGCCGACTCATTATCACACTGCCTTTGTTCCTCTGCACCTTCTCGTTGCTTACGTGGCAGATAAACAATCCCGATGGATTCGGCATCTTATGGCAGTATCTCGGCTGGTTCAACCAGTGCCTGACTGCCATCACGCTTTGGACACTTACCGTGTATCTTGTGCTAAAGCATAAGGCATACATCATCACATACCTGCCGGCACTGTTCATGACACTCGTCTGCTCTACCTATCTGTTCGTGTCCAACCAGTTGTTGGGCTTGCAACCCTTGCTTGGCTACACGCTTGGTTTCGTGGTGTTTGTCTTCGTGTGGGCAATGTTCATTATGTGGCATTCCAAGATCAAGAAAGAAAACAACTCGCTAAAGAAATAATTAAAAGTATAACAATCCTATGATTTCATTCGCAATTTGCCTCGTTTTGCTTGTCGTAGGCTATTTCACTTACGGCAAATTCGTTGAGAAGGTCTTTGCGCCTGACGACAGGGTTACGCCTGCCGTAAGTAAAGCCGATGGCATGGACTATATTGTCATGCCAAACTGGAAGGTATTCCTTATCCAGTTCCTCAACATTGCAGGCACAGGACCTATCTTTGGAGCCATCATGGGTGCCAAGTTCGGACCTTCGAGCTATCTTTGGATAGTGTTCGGTTGCATTTTCGCAGGTGCCATGCACGATTTCTTCGTCGGTATGCTCTCCATGCGCAACAATGGGGCTGGCTTGCCGGCTATTGTCGGAAAGTATCTCGGAAACAGGGCAGAGAAAGCCATTCTCGTGTTCTCGGTGTTCCTGCTGATGATTCTCGGCTCGGTGTTCGTCTATAGCCCAGCGGAGATTCTCGAGATGTTCGGTGGCACTACGGCATTGTGGGTAGTGGTGATATTCCTCTACTATATCATCGCCACATTGCTGCCTATCGACAAGCTGATAGGTCGCATATATCCACTTTTCGCCATTGCCTTGCTATTCATGGCTGTCGCCCTCGTGGCAATGCTCATCGTCAAGTGGCCGGCAATTCCTGAGCTTTGGCACGGACTGGGCAACAAGGCACTCTCCGTTGACCCTTCTTTCAAGGACCAGCTGTTCCCATGCCTTTTCATCACCATTGCCTGCGGTGCCATCAGTGGTTTCCATGCCACGCAGAGTCCCCTTATGGCACGCTGTCTGAAGAGCGAGAAGATGGGTCGCCCAATATTCTATGGAGCCATGATAACCGAGGGCATCGTTGCCTTGGTTTGGGCAGCTGTCTCGTCCTATTTCTTCTACGGCGAGCCTGTTGCTGGATATACGCTGTTTGAGGCAACAAAGGAGTTGGGGCTTTCCACCTCCGCACCAAAAGTGGTTTATCTGATGTGTGAGGATTGGCTTGGCATCGTCGGTGGCATATTGGCTGTGCTTGGCGTTGTAGCGGCACCCATCACCAGTGGCGACACGGCGTTCCGTTCCGCGCGCCTTATCATAGCCGAGGCATTGCATTTCGAGCAGAAGTCGCTTCACAAGCGTCTGGTCATCTGCGTCCCCATGTTTGCTGCCTGCCTCGTGTTGTTGTTCTGGCAGGTGGGCAATCCTGATGGTTTCAACGTGGTGTGGAAGTATTTCGGTTGGGCAAACCAGACACTTGCCGTTTTCGGACTTTGGGCAATCACTGCCTATCTCGCCAAGAACAATAAGCCCTACATCATCGCTCTCGTGCCAGCACTGTTCATGACCACGGTCTGCTCCACCTTCCTCTTCGTGTCCCACCAGGCATTTGGAATGGCAGAGATTGTGGGCTATCCGTTGGGCATAGCCGTACTGATAGCCTCCTATGGTTGGTTCCACATCTGGCATTCGAGGTATGAGAAATATAAGAATGTAATAAAATAGTAATAACAATAAAACAGTAATGATTATGAGGAAAAAACTTTATCTCGTATTTTTGGCAATGATGCTTGCCATGGCAGCACACGCTCAGTTTGAGAAAGACAAGAAGTATATTGGTGCTTCTCTGTCAGGTTTCAATCTCAGCTACAATGGTACTGAGAAAACCAACTTTGGCTTGGATGCCAAGGCTGGTTATATGGTGATGGACAATGTCATGCTCACTGGTACGGTGGGCTATCACAAGATGGAGGACGTGCCAAGCGTAGTGAACCTTGGCATAGGTGGACGTTACTATATCGAGCAAAACGGTATCTATCTCGGAGCATCGCTCAACTACTCACACATGTATGAGTCGTGCGACGACTTCCAGCCAAGCGTCCAGATAGGCTATGCCTTCTTCCTGAGCCGCACAGTGACCGTGGAGCCTGAAATCTATTACAATCAGTCGTTCAAGAGCCACAAGGACTACAGCAAGGTAGGACTCCGCATCGGCATTGGCGTTTATCTGTAGGGAGATTTGGGAGATTTAGAAGTAGAATTATAGGAGTTAAGGAGTTAAAGATGTTAGGAAGTTAAAGGAGTTAAAGGAGTTAAAGACGTATGTTCGAGCCTTAGAAACTCAGAAGACGGAAGCGAAAGGACTAATGTCTTTTTTTTCGCTTAACGGATGCGAAGAGACTAATGTCTTTAACTCCTTTAACTCCCTTAACTCCTTAAACTCCATTAAATAATTTATTAAATTAAATATTATGCTTAAAGTAGAAGAACTCGTTGACAAACTCATCGACCTCGCCTTTGCCGAGGATATTGGCGATGGCGACCATACGACCCTTTGCTGCATACCAGAGGATGCAATGGGACGTTCACATCTGCTCATCAAGGAAGACGGCGTGCTTGCCGGCGTTGAGGTGGCAAAGGAAGTGTTCCGCCGTTTCGACCCTGAACTAAAGGTTGAGGTGCTTATGGAAGACGGAACGCGCGTGAAGAAGGGCGACATAGCAATGGTGGTGAGCGGACGTGTGCGCTCGCTATTGCAAACCGAGCGACTGATGCTCAACATCATGCAGCGCATGAGCGGCATTGCCACTACCACAAGCCGCTATGTGGAGCGGTTGAAAGGCACAAAGACACGCGTGCTCGACACACGCAAGACCACCCCAGGTCTGCGTATGCTGGAGAAGGCTGCCGTGAAGATCGGTGGCGGCTGCAACCACCGCATTGGTCTTTTCGACATGATCCTGCTCAAGGACAATCACGTCGATTTCGCGGGAGGCATCAGCAATGCCATCAACCGCTGCCATGAGTATTTGGAGAAGAACAATCTCAAGCTCAAGATAGAGATAGAGGTGCGCAACTTCGACGAGCTTCAGCAGGCAATGGAGTGTGGAGGCATCGACCGCATCATGCTCGACAACTTCACACCAGCCGACACTAAGAAGGCTGTTGACATCATTGCCGGACGCTATGAGACAGAATCGAGTGGCGGCATCACATTCGACACACTGCGCGACTATGCCGAGTGCGGGGTGGATTTCATCTCCGTCGGTGCGCTCACGCACTCAGTCAAAGGACTCGACATGAGTTTCAAGGCTTGTTAAATAATGATTGACACATCAGCATTCCAAGGTAAAAAGGCTGCCTACTACACGTTGGGCTGCAAACTCAATTTCTCCGAGACATCGACATTCGGGAAGATGCTGGGCGATATGGGTGTGGTGACGGCAAGGAAAGGCGAGATAGCCGACCTTTGCCTCATCAACACCTGTTCCGTTACCGACGTTGCCGACCACAAGTGCCGTCAGGCAATCAACCGCATGGTGCGTAGCAATCCTGGCGCGTTCGTTGTCGTGACGGGTTGCTACGCCCAGCTTGAGCCGCAACGCATTAGTTCCATCGAGGGCGTTGACCTCGTCCTCGGCAGCAACGAGAAGGCAAACCTCGTGCAGTTCCTCTCTGAGAAATGGACCGTTGGCTCGTCTTCCGACCAGCATCTCCATGAGCATTACTCGGTAAAGACAAAGGACATAAAGACCTTTGCCCCAAGTTGCTCGCGTGGCAACCGCACACGCTATTGGCTTAAGGTACAGGACGGTTGTGACTATTTCTGCACCTATTGCACCATTCCCTTTGCCCGGGGCTTCAGCCGAAACCCCTCGATAGAATCGCTTGTCTCACAGGCGCGACAAGCTGCCGAGGAGGGTGGGCGAGAGATAGTGCTCACGGGAGTGAACATAGGCGACTTCGGCAAGACCACTGGCGAGAAGTTCGTGGATCTTGTGCGCCAGCTTGACACTGTGGAAGGCATCGAGCGCTACAGAATAAGCAGCCTTGAGCCCGACCTCGCTTCCGACGAGCTGATTGACTTTTGTGCCTCAAGCCGTGCGTTCATGCCCCATTTCCACATCCCATTGCAGAGTGGAAGCGACGAGGTGTTGCGACTCATGCACCGCCACTACGACACCAAGCTCTTTGCCGACAAGATTCACCACATCAAGCGTGTCATGCCCGATGCGTTCATTGGCGTTGACGTTATGGTAGGTTGCCGTGGCGAGACACCGGAGTGTTTCGAGGAGACTTTCTCGTTTCTCCAGTCGCTCGACATCACCCAACTTCACGTATTCCCTTATTCTGAGCGTCCCGGCACTGCCGCGCTTAAGATTCCCTACGTCGTTGACGACAAGACGAAAAAGGAGCGAAGCCACCGTCTGCTTGAGCTCTCCGACCAAAAGACCCACGCTTTCTACGAGCGTCACATTGGCTCTGAGGCAAGGGTATTGTTTGAGAAAGCTCCAAGAGGCAAGGCAATGCACGGTTTCACCGAGAACTATATCCGTGTGGAACTTCCCCCGTCGCTATCACAGCCCGAATACGACAACGCAATCCTAACAGTACGCCTCGATGGTTTCAACCACGATAAGACGGCGCTATTAGCTACGCTAAATTAAAGAATTAAAAAATTAAAGTTCTTTCCAGTCGCACATTAAATCGTGGAGAGAGGAGTGTGGAGAGAGGAGTGAGATTACCGCCGCTTGTAGGGACTTTACTTTATGTAAGTCCGTAGCCCGCAAGGGCTTTTGGCAGCGGTGAACGATAGGGCTTGAGGGGTTTGAAGTGTTTGAGTGGTTTGAAAGGTTATAAAGGTTTTAGAAGAAATGGACAAGATAGCTGTTGTAATACTTAATTGGAACGGAGCAACGATGTTGCGCCAATATCTCGGCGACGTCATACGCTATTCAGTGGATGACGATGCCGTGGTATATGTTGCTGACAATGCCTCAACCGACGATTCCATCGAACTACTGCGTCGCGAATATCCGCAGTGCCGTGTCATTCAGCTTGATAGGAACTGGGGATTTGCCGAGGGCTACAACAAGGCATTGAAGCAGATAGAGGCAGAATACTATCTGTTGCTCAATTCCGATGTGCGTGTCACCCATCATTGGCTTCAACCTCTCGTCGAGTTCATGGACAATCATCCTGAGGTAGCGGCTTGCCAGCCAAAGCTCCTCTCCGTGGCAGACAACGACAGTTTCGAGTATGCAGGTGCTTCGGGCGGTTTCATCGACCGCTATGGCTATCCCTTCTGTCGTGGACGCATCTTCGACACTGTTGAGCGCGACAACGGACAGTACGACACACCGTCGTCAATCCTTTGGGCAACAGGTGCCGCCTTGCTAATCCGTTCCACCGACTATTGGCAAGCCGGAGGTCTCGATGGTCGATTCTTCGCCCACAACGAGGAGATTGACCTTTGTTGGCGGCTGCGCATCATGGGACGCAAGATCTATTGCATCCCCGAAAGCTACGTCTATCATGTTGGCGGCGGCACGCTCCCTAAGAACAATCCTATGAAGACCTACCTCAACTTCCGCAACAACCTGACAATGCTCTACAAGAACCTGCCCGACTCAGAGCTTCGCCATGTAATGCGCATGCGTTGGTTCCTCGACTATCTTGCCGCATTCCAAATGCTAATCCTCGGAAGAAACCTCGGCGATTTCCGTGCCGTATTCCGCGCCCGCCGTGCCTTCAAGCGCTGGCGCAACGACTTTGCCCAAGACCGCCGCACCATCCAATCCTCCTCAACCTCCACTCCCATTCCCGAGCGTCTCCCCATCTCAATCCTCTGGCACTATTATGCCAAAGGTCACAAAACCTTCGACCAACTACCGCAACAACGTTGAAGCGCGAGCTAATAAAAAAATTCGAGAATTATCCATATTAGTGACCTTTCTTTTGATTTATAGTCAAAAATAAGGAAATGTCTTTTTTCACTGTAGCACTGTAACGTGTAACGCGTCGGTGAATGATAGGCAGCGTTTCACGCTACAGTGTTACACTTGATTTTGAATAGTGCATTTCTTTACAATCGTCCCGAACTCGTCTCGAAGGCATCCCGAGACCATACCGAAGGATGACGAAGTACAAAAAACGGATAAACCTTTCAAACTTCTCAAACCCTTCAAACCATTTCAATGATCGTTTTGTGAATATTTTGTCAATCGCCATCCTTCGGTATGGTCTCGTGATGCCTTCGGGATGCTCCCTATAAGTTTGTCAATAAAAAAGTATTAATTATGGTCAGCAATTTCCAGCAATTAAACAGCAATAGTCGGAAATGTTTTCGACCTGTACGGTTGATAACCTCTGCCTGTCCGCCTCAGGTAGGGACTTTACTTTATGTAAGTCCGTAGCCCGTAAGGGCTTTATGGGAAGCCCCCTCCAGCTCCCCCAAGGAGGAGAGCCACGTTGGCGTTTCCACTGTGCGCAGCCATCACTCCCCCCTGGGGGAGACGGAGGGGGCTTCCAATAACTCCCTATGGGCGCACGGACTTACATAAAGCTTCTTAAGCCGGAAATAGGCTGTAAAACAGTGCTATTCCTGATAAAATGTTAAATTTTGAGGTAATAAGAGTGGTTTTTCTTGCTATTGTTTGGTCTTTTGAGATAAAATGCCTACCTTTGCATTGACAAATCCCGCTCGCTTCCCATAAGAACAGCGTACCCAGCGGGACATTTTTGTTTATGGGCATTAGATACACGAAGCAGGCTATAACAATTTCACAGCAGATTGATGTATTGAAACGTCGAGGGCTGATTATTGATGATGAGGTTCAAGCAGAAAGAGTTTTGGACATCATCAGTTATTTCCGTTTGGCAGACTATTGGCGATTCATGGAGGCCGACCGCTTGACACATCAGTTCAAGCAAAATAGTTGTTTTGATGAAATTGTGGATTGCTACTACTTTGATAAGGAGTTGAAGTCATTGCTGTTCTCTGCTATACAGTCCATCGAGGTTGCCATGCGTGCCAAAGTAATCAAGCATTTCACGCCTCAGTTTGGCGCATTTTGGTTTATGCAACCAGAGTATGCGGCAAACGAAAGTTTCTTCTCATCCAACTTGGAGCATATCAGAACAGAGATTAACCGTTCGAGAGAGGATTATATCACCGAACATTTCAAAAAATATTCTTCACCCGACTTGCCTCCTGTGTGGAAGACGCTCGAAGTTGTTTCATTCGGTACGCTTTCAAAACTATATAGCAATTTCCATGATGCTACAGCCAAACACCATGTGGCTCGTGAGTTCGGCTTGAATCACCACAAGTTTCTTCGCAGTTGGATGGAGATGTTGTCTGTCTTGCGAAATTATTGTGCCCATCATGCAAGGGTGTGGAACAGACATTTCCCTATTAAACCACAGATGCCAGTGCGTATGCCAAATGCGTGGATAACCAATATGTCTTTCCCAAGTGAATCCCTCTATCCTCAATTGTGTTGTATAGCATACTGGTTGAACAGTATCTATCCCAACAACAGTTTTAGCACCGACATCAAGACGCTCTTCTATAAGCATACAAGAGTAAATGCCCATCTAATGGGCTTTCCTAATTGTTGGGAAGAAGAAAGACTGTGGATATAACATATAAAGTTTGCATATAATACACCCAATATTGGGGAAATACTATAATGACAGATGTGACATTCGCATCTGTCATTTGCTTCTTGCGCCTACAAGAGGGCATTTCTATATACAAAATAATCGAGATTTGAGTAAATATCAGGTTAATTTCGGTTAAATTTAAGGTTTGTATATACTATTCTTTCATTTCTTTGCATTCGGGACAAAAAAACTTTGTACCTTTGCAAGACATAGTATGCGGTTCAGACCGCAAGTGAAAATGACGATGCAGGAACACGTATTCATTCCTGCTACCCTTTACAAGAGGGGAACATAGACAGAATACAATG
>CAMAGM010000002.1 GCA_945833995.1 uncultured Prevotella sp. | reverse complement strand
TGAGCACCTTGCCGTCGTAGGTAAGCTGGTAGGGAACCTGCTGTCCCACGGCGTTTATGACTACGAACTGTCTGCCACCGCTGATGCCAAGGCGGCTGTAGATTTCAGAAGCCTCAACCTCTACAACCTGCTGACGCTGACCGTCGCTTGTGCTTGATACGGTTAGCTTGAATGCCTTATTGTCGACTGGAGCTACTGAGGAGTCCTCGAAACGCACGCGCTCGCAGGCAGCGAGAAGGAACGCGCCTGTGCCAAAGTTGGTGACACTCTTTGGGCTGATCAGCTGTCCCTTGATGGCACGCTCGCCTATGGGCTGAACATAGCCAACGGTGAAGTCGGGCTGGAGGGCAGTCTCGGAGAGATATTTCCATGCGAGGTCGGCTATTGGCTGATAGGTGGCACGGTCGAGAATGCCGTGGTTGATGCCCCAATAGAATCCGTAGGTGAAGAAAGCTGTTCCGCTTGTCTCAGGACCTATTGCCTGCTCAGGGTCGAGCATTGAGCGTGTCCAGTAGCCCTGTTTCTGCTGCGATGCTGCCACACCCTCGGCAAGCTGCTGATAGCGCTGGAGGAAGAAGTCGCGGTTCTTGTAGCACTGTGGCATGTCGGCAAGAACCTTTGCAAGTCCTGCGAGCACCCATCCGTTGCCACGCGCCCAGAAGTCCTTCTTTCCGAGGTCGGTCTTATGCTTCGGATAGATGTATTTTCCGTCGCGGAAATATAGCTTCGACTCCGCGTCGAACATCAGGTCGTCGGCAAAGCGGAAGTTGTCGTAGAGCTTGTCGAGATAGCGAGTGTCGCCCGTTGTCTTGTAGAGTTTGGTGAACACAGGCATCACCATGTAGAGCGCGTCAGCCCACCACCAGTAGTCGTTTTCCTTCGACTGCACGATGTGGTCCATCACCTCCTTGGCACGACGGATCTTGTATGGGTCGGGGTTCATCTCATACATGTCGAGATAGGTTTGGAAGCAGATTTGCCAGTCGCCGAAAAGCACGTGCTGCATCGACTCCCCATACTGTTTGTAGAGCCATTTTGAGTGGTCGGTCTCCGTTGCCCCACTCCACTTGTTGTGGCGTGCCCACTTGTCGCTGAACTCCAGATAGCGTGCACAGCCCGTGAGCTTGTAAGCCTCCATGTTGCCAGTGAAATAGGCAGCATCGTCCCAGAAGGAGCGCACCTCGGGAGAGTTACTAGATTGCCACTTGTCGTTCACCTTCTTAACGATCTCAATCGTTGGAAGCGGAGCGGCCTTTGCTTTTTTCTTAGCCTTTGCTGCGACCGATGCCGGAATAAGCAGCATGGCGCAGGCAATGAGCATGATAGTTTTCTTCATTGTTGTTCGGTTTTTAAAATTGATAAAATATATTTTGGAGGGGGAGAGGTGAGAGGTGAGAGGTGAAAGAAATGTCCAACCATTAATCTTAGGCAGTTCGGTAATCTCTTACTTCTCACCTCTTACCTCTCACTTCTTACCTCTCACTTCTTCAAATATGAATCAAACCACTGGATAATCTGACGGTAGAGGTGGTTGCGGGTGTTGCCGCCACTGATGCCGTGATTGCGGTTGACGTAGATGTTCTCCTTGAAGTCCTTGTCTGCCTGGACGAGAGCCTCGGTGTATTCGGCTGCATTCTGAAAATGCACGTTGTCGTCGGCAAGTCCGTGGCAGATGAGCAGTGCGCCGTTGAGCTTCGCGGCACGGGCAATAGGATTGACCTCGTCGTATCCCGACTTGTTCTCTTTCGGAGTGCGCATGTAACGCTCGGTATATACCGTGTCGTAGTAGCGCCAGCAGGTAGGAGGAGCAACGGCAACGCCGGCACAGAACACTGGGCGTCCCTCGCTCATGCTCATGAGCGTGTTCCAACCACCATAGCTCCAGCCCCACATTCCGATGCGGTCCTTATCGACGTATGGTTGCTGACCGAGCCAAATGGCAGCCTCAACCTGGTCGAACGACTCTTTCTCGCCAAGGCGCAGATAAGTGCACTTCTCAAACTCAGCTCCACGTCCGCCAGTGCCACGGTTATCGACACAAGCCACGATGTAGCCCTGCTGTGCCATATACTGCTCAAGGATGGCACCCTGCCCCGCAGCACCGATGTTCCAATTGTTGAGCACCTGCTGGCTGCCTGGGCCACCATATTGGAACATGATGACTGGATAGCGCTTCGAGGGTGAGAAATCGGCAGGCTTCACCATCCAGCCGTTGAGCTTCACTCCCTCGGAGGTGGTGAAAGAGAAGAGCTCCTTGGTGCCGAGACCGTAGGAGTCGTATTTCTGTTTCAGCGCGCTGTTGTCGATCATGGTGTGGAGTACGCGGCCGCGGGCGTCGTTGAGAGTATAGACAGGCGGATTGTTGAGGTCGCTCCAGATGTTGATGAAATAGCGGAAGCCGCGGCTGAAGGTAGCGTTGTTCTGACCCTCCTTTGTGGTGAGGCGCTCGGTCTTGCCGTTGGCGTGCGACACATAAACCTGCTTGTCCTGTGGGCCAAGCTCGTTGGCGGCGTAATAGACGTCGCCCGTCTTGTCGTCCATGCCATATATGTCGGTCACCTCATACTGTCCCTTCACCACCTGGCGCTTGAGCTGTCCGTTGAGCGTATAGACATAGATGTGGTTGTAGCCATCGCGCTCGCTTGGCACGAGGATGTGCTGGTCGGTGAACGTGACACCACACATCGACTCCTGCTTCACATACTTGTCAACCTTGTCCTGCACGACAAGCTTTGAGAGCGTGGTGAGCGGATTTGCCATATAGATGCGCATGTCGTCCTGATGGCGGTTCATGGTGAACACGGCAACCTTCGTTGGGTCGCTTGTCATGACGATGCGTGGAATATAGCCATCGGCATCGAGCGGCACTTCAATCTGGCGTGTCTTGCGCGACTTGATGTCGAAGCTATAGACACCCACCTTTGAGTTGTCCTCGCCAGCCTTCGGGTATTTATAGACGTAGCTGCCTGGATAGGTGAGATATTCGTCCATCGTTGGATGTGAGCCACGGAACCACTGGAAGGAATATTCCTTCACAGCCGACTCGTCGTACTTTATCCAAACGAGCTGTCGGCTGTCGGCGGTGAACACCATGCTGCGGTTGGTGGAGAACTCCTCCTCATATACCCAATCGGGAATGCCGTTGATAATCTTGTTGCGCTCACCATCGGTCGTCACCTGGCTCTCGGCGTTGTCGTAGAGCAGCTTGACGAGGAAGATGTTGTTCTCGCGCACGAAGGCAATCATATTTCCGTCGGGCGAGAAGAGCGGAGTCTGTTGCTCGCCTCCCACGGAGAGTGGTCCCATCTTGTTGTTCTGCACCTCATATATATAATATGTGGCGGTGAAAGAGCGTCGGTAGATGTAGCGTGTGTCAGTCTGTATGAGTATTCGCTTTCCATCGGGCGAGAAGATGTAGCCATCTATGCGGTCGATGCGAATCTTCGGTCCACGCACGTTGTTGAGGTCGAAGATGACCCCAGTCTGTTTTCCGGTCTTGAATGAGTATTTAAGGATTTTTGTCCCGTCGCTGCTCACTTGCGAGTAGGACTCGCCGTCGTCGAGTGGTTTCAGACTTGCCATCGACTCGGCACGAAACTCGCCGCGCGTGATGCTCTTTAGGTCGAGCTTTGCGGCAAACGACTGCACAGCCATAGTCAGTAGTGCTGTCATAAGAATTAGTGTTTTTTTCATATCTGTTGCATTTTTCTTTTTTCACTCTTCACTGTTCACTCCAATTTCTTCCTAAAGCTCTGCATCACGGGGTCGTCCTCAAGAAACTTGTCGAGAATCTCTATTCCCTTAAGTGTGCAGAAGCCACGGAGGAAGACGAAAATCATGTTGTATGACACGAGTTCCATCGAATAGTTGAGTACGCTGTAGTTGCTTATGATGTAGCGGTTTGATACATCGAAAAGGTTGAGCGTGAGGTCGTAGTTCACGTCGCTGCGGAAATATCCCTCACGTATGCCCCGCCGAATGAAGTCCATCTGCTGCTGCTGGCGGTCGGCGTTCTTTTGCTCGAAATACTCCAGAATCTTGGGATACTTCTCCAGTTCACAATAGAACGATGGATGAGTGTTGCGCAACTGCTGCAATTTCAGCCGGAAGATGCGAATGAGAGTGTCCATCACGTTGTCGGCATTCTCCACCTGCTCGTGCAATTCCCTCTCGCTCCTTTCGAACGAGATTTTCACACATTCGAAGAGTAAATCCTCCTTGTTGTCGTAAATTTCGTATAGTGTCCGCTTTGAAATGGAGAGGCTGTTTGAGATGTCGTCCATCTTCACAGCCTTCACTCCCCTCTCGTTGAAAAGGGAGTTCGCCGTGTCCAGGATTTTGTCCTTCAAGGTCGTTCTATACGATGTATTATATCTAATTCTGTTCATTTTGTAACCTTTTTGCGTACAAAGGTACTAAATAATTAAAAAAAAGTGCACGTTTTAGAACATTTTTAGTAACTTTGCGCTCAAATTTAAAGAAAACTAAGCAAACATATTAGTTTTTCACACAAAAAAGAGAGTTTAAGTAGTACAACAAAAACAATAGTAAAAACGTATGGTCAAAATTTCAAAAGAGGCCGCTCTCGAATACCACGAGAATGGAAGGCCTGGAAAAATTGAGGTAAAGCCAACCAAGCCTTACCGCACGCAGACTGACCTTAGTCTGGCTTATTCGCCTGGTGTAGCTTATCCTTGTCTTGAGATTCAGGAGAACCCCGACGCCGCCTACAAGTACACAGACAAGGGCAACCTCGTTGCTGTGATAAGCAACGGTACCGCAGTGCTGGGCCTTGGCGACATTGGCGCACTCAGCGGCAAGCCTGTGATGGAGGGAAAAGGATTGTTGTTCAAGATTTACGGTGGCATTGACGTGTTTGACATCGAGGTGGCAGAGAAGGACCCCGAGAAATTTTGCGAGGCAGTGGAGAAGATTGCCCCAACCTTCGGCGGCATCAATCTTGAGGACATCAAGGCCCCGGAGTGCTTCTACATCGAGGAGCGTCTGAAGAAGACCCTCGACATTCCCGTGATGCACGACGACCAGCACGGCACCGCCATCATCTCGGCTGCAGGACTGAAGAACGCACTGGAGGTGAACGGAAAGGACATTGAGAAGGTGAAAATCGTGGTGAACGGCGCAGGAGCCGCTGCCATCTCATGCACCAAGCTCTACATGGCACTCGGAGCAAAGCGCGAGAACATCGTGATGCTCGACTCTAAGGGCGTGATAACAAGCGACCGCCCCAACCTAACAGAGCAGAAGAAACTCTTCGCCACCGACCGCCGCGACGTTCACACACTGGAAGAGGCTGTGAAGGGTGCCGACGTGTTCGTTGGCCTTTCGAAGGGCAACGTGCTGACAAAGGACATGATACGCTCAATGGCAGACCAGCCGATAGTGTTCGCACTTGCCAACCCAGTGCCGGAAATCAGCTACGAGGACGCCATGGACAGCCGCCCAGACGTGCTGATGTCAACCGGACGCTCTGACTATCCAAACCAGATAAACAACGTGATCGGTTTCCCATACATCTTCCGTGGCGCGCTCGACGTGAACGCATCAGCCATAAACGAGGAGATGAAGATGGCTGCCGTGCATGCCATAGCCGACCTAGCAAAGCAGCCTGTGCCTGACGTGGTGAACGACGTGTATCACGTCAACAACCTCACGTTCGGTCCTGACTACTTCATTCCGAAGCCTGTTGACCCACGCCTCATAACCGAGGTTTCGGCAGCAGTGGCCAAGGCTGCCATAGAGAGCGGCGTGGCACGCAAGACCATCACAAACTGGGCAGAATACAAGAACCGCCTGCGTGAGTTGCTCGGACAGGAGACGAAACTCACACAAAAGCTCTACGACACCGCACGCAGTCACCCACAGCGAGTGGTATTTGCCGAGGGCATACACCCAACCATGCTCAAGGCTGCAGTACAGGCAAAGGCCGAGGGCATCTGCCAGCCAATACTGCTCGGCAACGACGAGCGCATTGAGAAACTGGCAAAGGAACTGGAGCTGAGCCTCGAAGGAATAGAGGTGATCAACCTGCGCCACGACCGCGAGGCAGAGCGCCGCGAGCGCTTCGCACGCATACTGACACAGAAGCGCCAGCGCGACGGATATACCTACCAGGAGGCCAACGACAAGATGTTTGAGCGCAACTACTTCGGTATGATGATGGTTGAGACTGGCGAGGCTGACGCATTCATCACCGGTCTCTACACGAAATACTCAAACACCATAAAGGTGGCAAAGGAGATTATCGGCATTCGTCCAGAGTACAACAACTTCGGCACGATGCACATCATCAACTCGCCACGCGGCCCACTGTTCATAGCCGACACGCTGATAAACCAGAACCCTACTACCGACGTGCTGGTTGATCTTGCCAAACTCAGCCAGACAGCAGTGCGCTTCTTCAACGAGAAGCCAGTGGTGGCAATGATAAGCCACTCCAACTTCGGCTCCGACAACACCGAGGGCACGCAGAAGGTGCGCCGCGCCGTAGCGAGACTGCAGCAGGAAGACCCATCGATGATAATCGACGGTGAGATTCAGATTGGCTTCGCACTGAACCGTGAGATGCGCGACGAGATGTACCCATTCAGCAAGCTCTACGGCGAGGACGTGAACACACTGGTGTTCCCGAACCTTACCAGTGCCCGCTCGTCGTACAAGATGCTGCAGGCTATGAACACCGACGTGGAGATTATCGGCCCAATCCAGATGGGTCTGAACAAGCCAATCCACTTCATCGACTTCGGAAGCACCGTGCGCGAGGTGGTGAACATCACCGCCGTGGCAGTAATCGACGCCTACGTTGACAAGGTGAAAAACAGAATCACCTCTCAGATGAAATGACAAAAAGGCTACACAAGCCTTCACATATAAAAGACCGTTTCCGTGGTCACGCATATATTATATAATATGTGTAAGCCACGAAAACGGTCATAAAAAGTGTGTTGCGGACACAATATTTTGTTTTTTTTGAAAAAAAATCGAAATATATTTCCGTTTATGACTGAAAATCAGTATATTTGCAGTCCGAAATGGAACAATGAAATAAAATTATATAACAAATTCATATTGACAGACAATGACAAAAGCAGAAATCATCGACCGTATTGCATCAGACACCGGTCTTGACAAGAAAGCTGTCTCAGCAACTGTAGAGGCCTTCATGGAAGAGGTTAGACAGAGCCTGGCAGTAAGAAAAGAGGACGTTTATCTTCGTGGTTTCGGTAGCTTCATCGTTAAGCACCGCGCACAGAAGACAGCCCGCAACATTTCAAAGCAGACGACAATAATCATTGAGGCACACGACTTCCCAGCCTTCAAGCCCTCAAAGAGCTTTGTCGCTAAAATGCAGTAATAAACATTTAATTATAATCTAAAATTTCTTAAGCAATGCCAAACGGAAAGAAGAAGAAGGGCCACAAGATGGCTACTCACAAGCGTAAAAAGAGACTGAGAAAGAACAGACATAAGAGCAAGTAAGCCAAACCCTTTCTTGCCCACAGACAGGCAACACAGCCTTGCCTTGGTCTGTTCTGAGAAAAAGATGAGAGGAGTGTGCTGACAAATCCCAAACTATTGAAGAGAGAGATGAGTCAGCGCACCCTTTTTGTATCAAACAACAATTGAAAACCCTAAAACAGAAATGACAAGCGAAGTTATCATCGATGTGCAACCGAAGAAAATCTCGATTGCCTTGCTCGAGGACAAAAGCCTGGTGGAATACCAGGACGAGCCAAGGTCGGCATCATTCTCGGTGGGAAACATCTATGTGGCAAAGGTGAAGAAACTGATGCCAGGCCTGAACGCGTGTTTCGTTGACGTAGGTTATGAGCGTGACGCGTTCCTGCATTATCTTGATTTGGGGTCTCAATACAGTTCTTTCGAGAAGTACCTGAAACAGGTACAAAGCGACAGGAAAAAGCTCTTCCCGTTCTCCAAGGCATCACGGATGCCCGACCTGAAGAAGGACGGCAGCGTGCAGACAACGCTGAAGGTGGGACAGGAAGTGCTGGTGCAAATAGTTAAGGAACCAATATCGACAAAAGGACCACGACTGACGTGCGAGCTAAGCTTCGCAGGAAGATACATGGTGCTGATGCCGTTCGGAGACAAAGTCTCGGTATCGTCGAAAATCAAGAAAGGAGAAGAGAGGGCACGTCTGAAGCAGCTCATACAGAGCATCACGCCAAAGAACTTCGGAGTGATAGTAAGAACCTCTGCCGAAGGCAAGCGAGTGGCTGAGCTGGACGCAGAGATGAAAATCCTGCTGAAAAGATGGGAAAACGCCATACAGCAGGTGCAGAAGACTACAACACGCCCACAAATCGTATTTGAAGAGACAAGCCGCGCAGTGGCACTGCTCAGGGACTTGTTCAACCCGACATACGACGGAATACACATCAACGACGACGAGATTTGCAAACAGGTGAGGGACTACATCTCACTGATTGCCCCCGAAAAGGTGGAGATTGTAAAGAAGTACAACGGCACGGTACCCATTTTCGACAACTTCAACGTGACGAAACAGATGAAGTCATCGTTTGGAAAGACAGTGAACTACAAACGTGGAGCCTACCTTATCATCGAGCACACTGAAGCCCTACACGTCGTTGATGTCAACAGCGGTAACCGCACACGATCGGAAAACGGACAGGAACAGAATGCCTTGGAAGTGAATCTCGGCGCTGCCGACGAACTGGCACGCCAGCTAAGACTGCGAGACATGGGAGGAATCATCGTAGTGGATTTCATAGACATGAATCTTGCCGAGGACCGACAGATGCTCTACGAGCGCATGTGCAAGAACATGCAGAAAGACCGCGCACGGCACAACATCTTGCCACTTAGCAAGTTTGGACTGATGCAGATAACCCGTCAGCGTGTAAGGCCAGCAATGGACGTCAATGTGGAGGAGACGTGCCCAACGTGCTTCGGACGAGGAAAGATAAAGTCGAGCATATTGTTCACCGACCAACTTGAGAGCAAGATTGACCAATTGGTCAACAAGATTGGCATCAAGAAGTTCCGTCTGCATGTCCATCCCTACGTTGCAGCCTACATCAACCAAGGTTTGTTCTCGCTGAAACGCAAATGGCAGATGAAATACGGTGTCGGCGTATCTGTAACTGCATCGCAGAAGCTCGCTTTCCTGCAATACGAGTTCTATGACCGCGATGGAAA
Organism: uncultured Prevotella sp.; assembly: GCA_945833995.1. Taxonomy (GTDB): domain Bacteria; phylum Bacteroidota; class Bacteroidia; order Bacteroidales; family Bacteroidaceae; genus Prevotella. The sequence continues at coordinate 59,436 of CAMAGM010000002.1, read as the reverse complement.
CTTCATAGACATGAAAGAAGAAATTGAGACCAAGTGAATTATTAATGAGGAGAGAGGAGTGAGGAGTGATATTAGTAAAAGCGTGGCTATTTACAATAAATCCAGGCTCACACAATTCTCTCTCCTCACTCCTCTCTCCTCACTCCTCTAATAAAAAAACTATGACAACAATCTTTTGGATCTGCATATTCCTCGTGTTCTACACATACATTGGCTACGGAATAGTGCTTTTTTTGGCCGTAAGGATGAAACGGTTGGTGTGCCACAAAGAGGTGGGAATGCCTGACGATGGCAACACGCCAGACGTGACAATGATGATTTGCGCCTACAACGAGGAGGAAATCGTGGAGGCGAAAATGGCTAACACCCACGCACTGGACTATCCAAAAGACAAGCTACATATTCTCTGGGTGACAGACGGGAGCGACGACTCGACAAACAAACTGCTTGCCGAACACGACGACGTGACCATTGCCTTCACGCCTGAGAGGAAGGGAAAGACAGCAGCACTGAAACACGGAATAAAGGAGGTAAAGACAGACATCGTGGTGATGACCGACGCCAACACCATGCTGAACAAGGAAGCCATAAGGGTGATAGTGGAGAAGATGCGCGACCCAAAAGTGGGATGCGTGGCAGGAGAGAAACGAGTGATGGCACGCAACGACGGACAGGCGGCTGCCGAGGGCGAGGGAATGTACTGGAAATATGAGAGTTTCCTTAAGCGGCTCGACTCTGAACTACACTCGGCAATGGGCGCGGCAGGAGAACTGTGCGCCATAAGGACAAAACTGTTTGAGGATATGCCAGACGACACGCTTCTCGACGACTTCATACTCTCTATGCGCATTGTGGAGCGCGGCTACACCATAGCCTACGCAAGCGATGCCTACGCCATGGAATATGGCTCGGCAGACATCAGGGAGGAAAGCAAGCGAAAGAGGCGAATAGCGGCAGGAGGACTACAGAGTTGCTGGCGACTGCGCCGACTGATGAACCCTCTGAGGCATACGCTCGTGGCATTCCAGTTCGTGTCGCACCGAGTGCTCCGCTGGACAATCACCCCATTCGCACTCATTGCCCTCGTTCCGCTTAACGTATGGCTCGTGCTGACCAACGCCGGCGCGGTATATACCGTGATTTGGATATTGCAGACAGCGTTCTATCTCTCTGCCTTGGCAGGCTATATTCTCGAAGCCAAGGGACACAAGAACAAGCTGCTCTACGTGCCCTACTATTTCCTGTTTATGAATGTAAATATGTTCAGTGGAATAGCATATTTGGCAAAAAAACATAACGGAACGTGGGAAAAAGCAAGAAGAGGTTGAAAAAACGTTAAAGAAAATCGGAGTTTTGATAAATTTTTCGTATCTTTGCCCCGATATAAAACAATCAAATGAATAGGGTATGAGTCAAGGAGAAACTATCCAGCAGCTAAAGGCAGAAATAGAGCAACTGCGCAAGGCGGTTGCAGTCGCTTCAAGGGAGCGCGATGATGCACTTGAAAAGCTGAAAGACTATGAAGCAAAGATTCAGAAGGCAGAGAAGGCGAGCAAGATGAAATCGCTCTTCCTTGCCAACATGAGTCATGAGATAAGAACACCTCTCAACGCAATAGAAGGTTTCACAAGAGTCATTGCAGAGACCGACTCGGCGGTGGAGCGAATGAAGTTCCTCGAAATCGTGGAGAGCAACAACAGCCGCCTCCTCTCCCTCATCAACGAGATCCTCGATCTTTCAAGGGTTGAGGCAGGAGAACTCTCAATGAAAATATCACTCTGCAACCTCAACGAGATTTGCGAGAACATCAAGCAGATATTCAAGTTCCGCTGTCCTGAGAACCTGCAGTTCAAGGCTGACCTACCATCAAAGGCAGTACTGCTGAAGACCGACGCCAACCGTCTGACACAGGTGTTCAGCAACCTCATAAGCAACGCGCTGAAACACACGCTGAAAGGCGGCATCACCTACGGCTACAGGGTTGACGAGGCAAGAAACAAGATAATCTGTTTCGTGAGCGACACTGGCTCGGGCATCGCACCAGAGGATATTGAGGCAATATTCCACACCTACGTATCGAAAGACGCCGAGGTGCAGAAGGGCTTCGGACTTGGCTTGCCGTTGAGCAAGATTATCGTTGAGAAACTTGGAGGTAGGATAAGCGTAAACTCTACGCTTGGCAAGGGCTCTACGTTCACTTTCTCATTCCCATTTGACGGAATGTATGCGACACGCGAGACAACAAAGACAAACCCAATAATCACACGCACACTCCGTACAGCCCCAGTGGGCGACACAAGCAAGCTGAAGCTCATTCTTGTGGCTGAGGACGAGGAGTGCAACTACGAACTGGTGAAGAACGTGCTCGCCAACCGCTACCGCCTCATCAGGGCACGCAACGGCGTGGAGGCTGTGACGATGAACGAGGACGAGCATCCCGACCTCATACTCATGGACATTCGTATGCCAGACATGGATGGAATAGACGCTACGCGCATCATTAAGGAGGTGAACCCCAATGTGCCTGTATTGGCACTCAGTGCCTACGCCTTGAGCGACACTCGCAAGATGGCAGCCGATGCCGGTTGCGACGACTTCATAGCAAAGCCATTCAAGGTGGAGGAACTCTTGAGCATACTCGAAAAATATACGTCTAAGAAATAAACAAGGTAAGATGGGAAAACGCGCCGTTAAAAGATATTTCTCGCTGATGTTCCTCATCGTGCAGATTGTCCTCTCGATATTCACTTTCGTCGGACTGTTTGGCGGTGACAGCAATCCCGTGGGCCACACAGCTTCGGCAATGTTGGTCTATGCCCTTCCGTTGCTCATTGCAGCCAACCTCGTCATGCTTGTCTATTGGTTGGTTATGAGACAATGGATTTGGACCTCACTGCCAGTGGTGACGGTGTTGTGCTGCATTCCCTACATAGGCACGATGTACCAGTTGCGCCCATCAGCCGACGAGGATCCAGGCCAGAGATCGCTTAAGATAGCTTCCTACAACGTGGCGCGTTTCGGACGTGAGGCAGTAACCTTCATCACCCACGACATACTTGCAGAGATGAAGAAGCAGAAAGTCGATGTGCTCTGCCTTCAGGAGTACAACGACGAGGTGGGCGACAAGAAAAACATAGACATCTATAAGGATTATTTCCCCTACAACGCAAGGGGAAACGCCGACATGATAGTCTTCAGCCGCTATCCCATCAGGGCATCGAAGAACATGCCTTTCGAGCAGACCAACAACAGCGCCATGTGGGCTGACGTGGAGATAAACGGAAAGATGATACGCGTGTTCAACGCACATCTTGAGACAACGGGATTCAACCGCACCATGCACCAGGCAGGAAAGATGGTTATGCGCGGACAAACCGTTGAGACAAACGCACTGATAAACGCTATCTACGGAAACTATACGCTCGGAATGATAATTCGTGCCGGACAGGCGGCAATGGTGGCTAACGAGGTGCGCAATAGCAACCATCCTTGCATCGTCTGTGGCGACTTCAACGACGTCCCATACTCCTACGTCTATAACACCATGCTCGGAAACATGGTGGATGGATTCAAGGAGTGCGGCAGTGGCTGGATGAGCACCTACCGTGGCAACAAGCCAGTGCGCATAGACTACATCTTCCACGACAAGCAACTGCAGGGCATCAACTACTATAAGCTGCCCCTCACCTACTCAGACCACGTTCCCGTATTCATGCAGATTGCCCTATAAGGCAACCTGCATAACTTCCATTCCCTCAAACACTTGTCTTAGATCGGTTTCTTCCTTGAAGATGCCGAACACACTGCTGCCACTGCCGCTCATGGCTGCGTAGTCAGCTCCCCTTCTATAGAGTTCCTCCTTTATTTCCCCTATTTCAGGATGAAGGGCAAACACGCTCTTCTCGAAATCGTTGGTAAGCTGGTCGCGCCATGTTCCGATGGGCTGCGACACTATCTCCCTGCATTTCCTCACCGTGGGCCGTGGCTCGATGAGCGAGAATGCCTCACGCGTGGACACAGGAATGTTGGGATGCACCAAGACGAGATGGCAGCCCTTGAGCGAGAGGCTGATTGGCGTAAGCTGCTCACCAATGCCCTCAGCATAGCATGGCGTGCCTTTGATAAAGAAGGCACAGTCGGCACCAAGTTTCGAGGCATGGTAAATCATCTCTGTCTCTGTCATAGGCAGTTCGAACAGCTTGGCAAGAGCCATTATCATATAGGCACAGTCGCTTGAGCCTCCGCCCAAGCCAGCCTGCGAGGGTATCGCCTTGAACAGATGGGCATGCACGCGCGGCAAAGCATAGATGGTGGCAAGTTGGCGGTAAGCCCTCACCACGAGATTCTGCTGCTCGTCGCAGTCAAAACTGGCGTTCGTAACCTTAAGGTCGCAGTCAACGGCAGAGGGAAATCCCTCGTCCATGGGATAGACCTCGAGTGCATCCTTTATCTGCACCGGATAGAAAACCGTCTCCAAGTTGTGGTAGCCATCACTGCGCTTGCCCACCACGTTGAGACCGAGGTTGATCTTTGCTATCGGATAGTATATCATTGTGTAAAAGTTAAATATCGGTGCAAAAGTATTATATTTTTTTGGGAAAGCAAACATAACCGTATGGCAAAAGGTTAATTTATAATGAATTTAACACTATTTGTGCCATCAATAGTAGTAACTTTCAAAAAAAAAGCGTAAGTTTGCACATCATTATATTAATAAAAGAAGGAGAAACTATGAAAAAACTCATTATCATCGCGATGGTTACTTTAGTCCTACCACTCACCGTGGCAGCCCAAGACGACTTATACTTCGTGCCTACAAAAGCTAACGTGAAGAAGACCTCGGAGAAATATGGCATTCCCAAGGACACTTACTACTGCGGCAGCACGCGCGACGTTGACGAATACAACCGCCGCCTGCGCAGCACGGTGGAGCCAATAGACGGCGACTCGGTGGGCAACGACGTGATAAAGTTCGACGCTGTGCGTGGAGAATATCCCGACTCGCTCGCTGCTCTCGCAGAGGACGACTACAAATGCACACGCAAGATGAGCCGCTGGGACGACGACTACCGCGAGGCATACTGGTATGGCTACACCGATGGACGCTTCAACCGCTGGTATGGTTGGAGCTCGTTCTACGACCCTTGGTACTACGGCAGCTGGTATGGCGGCTGGTATGACCCATGGTACTGCGGCTGGCACAGCTATTATGGCTGGCATGGCTACTACGGTTGGGGCGGCTGGTACGACCCATGGTACTATGGTTGGGGAGGCTACTACCCATACTATCCCATTTATGTTGGCGGCGGTGGACGTGGCTACTATGGCGAGCGTGACCGCTTTGTAAACACACGCTACGACCGTGCGAGCCTTCGTCTCGACAATGTGAACAGCCGAAGCGTAGGCAGGAACATTGCCAACCGCGACCGCAGCAACAACATTTCCCGCAACACATCGCGCTCGGAGAGCATAAGGCAGCGATTCAACACCACCGACACACAACGCTACAACGCAACGCGCTCCAACGAGACAAGACAGAACAGCTTCAACAGCGGCTCGTTCAACCGCAGCAGCAGCTCTGGCTCGTTCAACAGCGGCTCAAACCGCTCATTCAATAGCGGCGGTGGCGGCGGCAGTTTCAGAAGCTCTGGTGGTGGCGTGCGCATGGGAAGAAGATGAGAAATGAGAATTAAAAATTAAGAGTTAAAAATTAAGAATTAAAAAAGGGACGTACAATGAAAAAACATACACTGATATTCGCCGCTGCAATGACTGCACTGACGGCAACGGCACAGGAGACTTATCTCGACGGAACACTGCTGAAACCACAACTCAGCGGTACGGCACGCTATGTCGGCATGGGCGGAGCAATGGAAGCCCTTGGGGCTGACCTCTCCACCATCGGCACCAACCCCGCAGGCATCGGACTTTTCCGTCACTCTACGGCAAACATCACGTTCGGCATCGTATCACAACAGGATGCGCCAAGTTTCGAGGGTGTTGACAAGACGCACGCCAGCTTCGACCAAGTGGGATTCGTCTATAGCATGCGTACGGCACGCAACTCCTACCTCAACTTCGCGTTCAACTATACAAAGGACCGCGACTTCAACCAGTTGATCAACCCGCAAGGCTCTACCTATGGCAGTTCGCAGGGCGAGGCGACCGCAGCAAAGGCACTCGACCGCGTGTTCGACTACGACGTCAGAAAGGATGAAATAGTTTCCAACAGCCTGAAATTCACTCAGCTCGACTATCTCTACAGCAACCTGATGAACTACGCCGAGGACGAGCAGGGCGGCTACTGGCGAAACTTCCCCAAGCAAGCCTACGACATGAGGCAACGGCAGTGGGGCTACGTCGGAAAGTATGAGCTCAACATCAGCGGCAACATCAAGGACCGCGTCTATCTCGGCGCTACGGTGGGAATACACGACGTACACTTCAACTCCGTGGCTGACTATGCCGAACTGGCAAGCGATGGCGAGAGCTACATCAACGTGATAGACGAGAACCAAATCACAGGCACTGGTTTCGACGTGAAGGCAGGTATCATCTTCCGCCCTGTGGAGGAAAGCCCATTCCGCATCGGTCTCTCAGTGGCAACGCCAACCTTCTACGACCTCAGGCTGAACAACTACACAAGCCTTGACTATCTTCAGAACGTGGAGAACGAGAAAGGCGGCATAGACACTTACACCGGTGGGGGCGACGTGGAATACGACTACAACTTCCGCCTCAACTCGCCTTGGCGATTCGGTGCAAGCCTTGGCCACACCGTTGGCAGCATGCTCGCAGTGGGCATGTCATACGAGTTTGCCGACTACGGCAAGACCGACAACCGCGAGATTGACGGCTACGACTACTACGGCTACGAGACAAGCTCAAGCGACAAGGCGATGAACCACCACACCGACAAGACCCTAAAGGCTGTCAGCACACTGAAAGTGGGAGCGGAGTTCCGTCCCGACCCAATGTTGGCTGTTCGCCTCGGCTTCAACTATGTGTCGCCAATGTATGAGGAGAATGGCTACAAGCCGGGGGACATCAACTCCGTCGGGAACGCAATCTCAGGAACGGCATACACCAATTGGGACGCTACCTATCGCGTGACCGCAGGTCTTGGCTACCGCATAGACAAGTTCAACATCGACCTCGCCTATCAGTACAACACCACCAACGGCACATTCTCGCCCTACGCCTCCACCTACGTCTCAAAAGCACCTGAGACGGCAAAGGTGAGCGACAAGCGCCATCAGCTCATGCTCACGCTTGGCTATACATTCTAAAGGTGGGTTGACTAAATATACTTAATAAGATTATCAGAAGTAATTTGAACCACATAGACAAAGAGATTAAGAGTTTTATTTTTATGATAGAGATTGAATGTCAAGGCATTAGGAATTCATAGAGGGCTGCGCATTATTTCTGCCGTATGGCAACTCTGCGAACTCCGTAGCTTGCGACATACTCTATAAACCATAAATCTCTTCACTCCTTGCCTCTGTGGTTCAAAAACGCCCAGGGGGTTACCCTGGGCGTTTTGTATTATTGGGCTTTGTATCATCTAATTAGTGTGAAACTAATATCTGCATAGCTGCTGGCATGCCGCCAATAATCAGATACTTCTCAAACCCTTCAAACTATCCAAACACCTCAACGTGTCCTTATGTTTCGCTGCCTTTTGAATTGTGGTGACAATCAGTTGAAGAAGTTCCAGGAGAGACCAAAGCGGAGAATGGTGTTGTTCTGCGCATAGTGGGGAGCGAGGAACTGCATGCGGTTTCCGCTGCCTGCGTTGGCATGGCTATATACAAGGAAGAAGCGAGTCTGGCGGAGGTGCATGTTGGCATAGATATCGACGAAGGGATAACCACCAAGCTCCACACGACTTGCCTCGTTCTGCTGCACGGCATACTGACTGAGCTGTGGACTGTAGTCAGGAGCATAGTATTTCGTGAAGAAGGTGGCATCGGCACCAAGGTCAACGGAAAGCACCTTCGCTATCTTGAACTGGAGATAGAGATTGGTGAAGATGTTGAGCGTAGGCACTGGCAGCACATCCTTCTGGCTGCAGTTCTGATAGGTGACGACGTTGTCCCAGTGCAATGGGCCGAACTTGAAGTCCTGCATCATCTGTGCGGTGATGAGGTTGATGTTGCTGCCACACTGGTTGACAGTGGCAGTCATATTGGTAAGGTCGGTCTTTGTCTTGTCGTAGCTAATGCCAAAATAGGTATAGTTCTGAATCTCCTCGATGGCTACACGCAGCCTGGTCTTCGTCTTGCGATAGGTAAAGAGTCCCTCTATGCGGGTGCGTGTCTCCTTGCTCAAGTCGTCGTTGTCCCACCAAAGATGCTTTGAGTGATAGTGACGGTGGAGGAACGTTGGGTGGAGATTGTAGAAATATGCCTTTGCGGCAAGCGTCAGTGTGTCGCCCCACAAACGGAAATTCAGGTCGGTGGAGAAATCCACCTTCAGCTGTCCCGCATCCTCTCCCGCAAGCCATGTCTCGGCAGAGAGATTGTAGTGGAAGGTGTTGCCCAACGACTTGACGAGCTGTCCTCCTATGCTCACCGTGTTCTCGTTCCACTTGCCCATGACCACCTGCTTCTGTCCGTCCTCTCCAGTAGCCACGAGGTCGGGCATGGTGAACTTCCTCAGCTCATGTGAGGCGAAAAGCTTCAGTCCTGCCTTAACCCACTTGTTGAAACCCTCGAGCATGGCTATGGCGAAGGTGTTTCTCACCTGCGTCAGCTTTGTCTGGTCGAATATGGAGTCGCCGGCATAGACATTGTCGGCATTAGTGTCATAATAGGTGTTGGCATAGTAGTCCTTTGGCGACTGGTATGCCTGATAGATATGGTTGTAGTTGTTGAAGTCGAGAGTATGGATGAAGCTCGTCACGGGCACATACTCCTTCTTCATAGTCGCGGCAATGGAATCCTCTATTGCCTTTGCCTGAAGCAGGCTGTCCATCGTGGCTTGGTCGTTCACCTTTATCCTGGTGGAGTCAGAGGCAGCCATGTCGGCTTTCGGCTCCTCGCCAGCTATGGCAGCCCCGTCAGGGCGACCCTGCGGAGCCTTTTCCTCCTTGCGCTTAGAGGTCTTAGAGTCCTTTCCGTCCTTCTTCTCGGCATTTGCCAGCTCGTTGTCCTTCTTCGACTGCTCGGCAAATTTCCTCGCCTTGATTTCCTCGTCGGTCATCTTAACGTTGCGGTAGAAGCCCACGCTGTAGCGATGGGTAAGGAAGAAATGGATGCTATTGTTTCGGTTCCAGTTCTGCGTTAGCACCGTGGGCATCTCGTTGGTGGCATACTGGTCGTCGAATATCTCAGGCTTTGTTATATACTCGTCGTTGGTCAGTCCGCCGTTCTCGGCAGCCTTGCGGTGATAGGTGGAGAACATGGTATGCATCTTGTAGCGGTCGCCATCGTATGAGCCATAGAGCAACGCACCGAAATGCGATGTGCTCTGACTGTCGAAATAGCCTCGTGCATAAGAGTAGTTGAGGTCGAAGCCAACGCCAAGGCGCTTGTTGGCATTTACGGCAAACTTCGCGTCGATGTGGTCCTCACCGTTTGTCTTGTCGCCACAGTTGTCGTACTTCACGTTGGTCAGTGGCGACAGTGTATTGGTGAAATGGTAGGTGTCGGGCTGGAAGGTGACGTAGTCGTAGGCCTGTACGAACGAGAACTGGTCTGTCAGTGGTCGGTCAGTCACGATACGGTTGATGCGTGGCGTGTAGTTGTTGCCAATGGTGTTGTACTCACCACGCACACCAGTGTTGAATATGGTATTCATGAAGAGATACATGCTTGTGTCGGGCTTGGCGGGCATGACATCGCCAAAGCGTCGGTCGATGGTCCACACCCTCAGTCCTTTCGGCACTTCCTTGTTTTTCGTGGTGTCGTTGTTGTGCTTGTTGAAGTTGCGGTTTTGCTGCGAGCTGTTTCCGTCGGTTAGGAATCCATTGCCATTGGTGTCGATCTGGTCGAAACCTTGTGCCGCGGCAGAGGCAACCATGAGGAAAGCCGCAAATATGGTGAATAGTCTTCTCATCTAAACTTTGAATAATCTTAATGCCACTTCAACGGATTTCACTATAACTGCCGCACCGATAATCCATCCACCCGTAGGCACGTCGTAAGCCACATAGACCACGGCGCCAACAACTGCGAGGAGCATGAAGATGATGTTTAGTATGTTGCGTATCCTCAGCATCATGACCTCACGTGGATTCTCATCGTCGAGGCGGCTATGGTGAAGCTTTCTCCTCACCATCTCATCTATCTGTCGTTCTTTGTCCGTTGTCATTTCTTATCGTTGAGTAATGAGTTTAACTTATTGAAAATAAAGTCCTTTCGATCGATTGTCTTTCTACGGAACTTTCCACTGATGCGTGCCAGGTGCTGCTTGTCCTTGCGGAGTGCATACTCGTCGGTGATCCATTCCTCAGCCTTGTATTGCTGTGGGTCGCGCTCCTCCTCGTAAAGGTAGTGAATGCGTATCATCCTCACTTTTGCCTTTCCGTCGGAACACTCAGCCACAAGGTTGTAGAAGAAGCGTGTGCGGTCGAGCGACAACGCGGAGCTCTTGAACACGAGCCACTCCTGATAGGTTCCGCAAATCTCGCCCTTTATGGAGTCGGCAATTACCACACGGCTGAACTCTGTCTGGTTAGCCTCGGTAGTCATCTTTGTGAGATATTTCAGGATAATCCGATACACCTCAGCCTTCGACTTGCCTGGGGCTTGTATTTCGGTCGAGAACTCCACCCTTCCGTCAACCACTGGCACTGCGCCCTCAAGGTATTTCAAGTCGGGATTGGCTTTCATTTCCTCTGTCTCTTCCAGTTCGATGCGCTCCCAAGTGTTGTCTTGTGCACTTGCCAACATTGGCATAAGGCACAATATTGCAATCATCAGTTTCTTCATTTCTTTACGTTTTAGTTATAAATATTGGGCAAAGTTACAAATATTATTTCTAAAAATAATCCTTTACCTCATAGATTAACACTTTTTTATGCCTTTTAGGCTTGTCACTCCTCGCCGAGCAAAGTCTTGAGCCTTACAATCTCGTCACGATACTGCGCTGCCTGGATGAAGTCGAGGTTCTTGGCAGCCTCCTTCATGAGTTTCGTGGTGTTGGCAATGCTCTTCTCAAGCTGCTCTGGGGTCATGCTGCGAATGATGGGGTCGGCGGCGAATGCCCCCTCTGCGGGACCGATGTATGCCGTCTGGGCATAGCCCTGTGTCTTTTTCTCCGGCTGTTCCTCCACCCCTGCCTCTTGCCTCAGGCTGCTCTTTGAGTTCTTCATTATCTGCTGTGGAGTTATGCCATTCACCTCGTTGTAGTGGAGCTGCTTCATTCGCCGGCGGTTTGTCTCGTCGATGGTCTCCTGCATGCTCCTCGTTATAGTGTCGGCATACATTATGACCTTTCCATTTACGTTTCTCGCCGCACGTCCGGCGGTCTGTGTAAGGCTTCGCTTGCTTCTCAGGAAGCCCTCCTTGTCGGCATCGAGAATGGCAACGAGCGACACCTCAGGCAGGTCGAGTCCCTCACGCAGAAGGTTCACACCCACAAGGACATCATAGACACCAGCCCTCAAGTCCTCAAGAATCTTTACACGGTCGAGCGTCGCCACATCGTTATGGATGTAGGCTGTTTGTATGCCATGCTCAAGCAGATACTCGGTGAGTTCCTCCGCCATGCGCTTGGTCAGTGTGGTGACAAGCACACGCTCGTTGCGGTGGCTTCGGGTAAGTATCTCATCGGTAAGGTCGTCAATTTGGTTCTCGCTCTTGCGCACGTCAATCTCAGGGTCGAGCAATCCTGTAGGGCGGATAATCTGCTCAACCACAATGCCCTCTGACTCATCGAGTTCGAAGTCGGCAGGAGTGGCTGAGACATAAATGACCTGATTGGTCATCTCCTGAAACTCGTCGAAGGTGAGCGGACGGTTGTCGAAAGCAGCGGGCAGACGGAAGCCATACTCCACAAGATTCCGCTTTCGAGCTCTGTCGCCACCAAACATGGCATTGATTTGAGGCACGCTGACATGGCTCTCGTCTATTACCATAAGATAGTCGTCGGGGAAGAAATCGAGCAGGCAATAGGGACGCTCACCAGCCTTTCTACCATCGAAATATCTTGAATAGTTCTCTATGCCCGAGCAATGTCCAAGCTCCTTTATCATCTCCATGTCGTACTCCACGCGTTCCTTAATCCTATCAGCCTTTATGGGGTCGCCAAGCTCTTGGAAATAGGCAATCTGCTGCACGAGGTCGTCCTGAATCTGGCGTATGGCGATGTTGGTCTGCTCCTGCGTGGTCATGAAAAGATTGGCAGGATAGATGCGGTATTCGTCGAACTGTGCCAATCGTGCCATGGTCATTGCGTCGAGTTCCTCTATCGCGTCGATCTCGTCGTCCCAAAAAGAGATTCTCACTATCGACTCGCTATAGGCAGGCGCGATGTCTATCACGTCGCCCTTTACACGGAAGTTGCCTCTCGCCAGTTCTATGTCGTTACGGGTATATAAGGCCTGTACGAGCTTGCGCAAAAGCACGTTGCGGTCCATCGTCTGCCCACGGCGCACCTCTATCACATTCTCCGACAAGGCAATAGGGCTGCCCATACCATAGATGCAGCTCACCGACGAGACGACAACCACATCGCGCCGCCCTGACAGCAGCGACGACACGGCACGGAGCCTGAGGCGGTCAATCTCCTCGTTTATCGCCAAGTCTTTCTCAATGTAGGTGTCGCTTGCGGGAAGATAAGCCTCCGGCTGGTAGTAGTCGTAGTAGCTGACGTAGTACTCTACGGCATTCTCTGGGAAGAAGCCACGCATCTCCTCATAAAGCTGCGCCGCAAGCGTCTTGTTGTGGCTTATGATAAGTGTGGGACGGTTGATGCTGGCAATGACATTAGCCACGGTGAAGGTCTTTCCTGAACCAGTCACTCCGAGCAGCACCTGAGCCTTGTCGCCACGGCGCAGGCCATCGGTCAACTGCTGTATCGCCTCTGGCTGATCGCCCGTCGGTCGGTATTTTGAAGTCAATTTATATTTGCTCATAAATGCAAAATTACACAATTTCGGCGTAATAAACGTTATAAATGCAGACTTTTTTGCAAAAAACGCCTATTTTACTTTGAAATATGAGGGAAAATGAGTAATTTTGCACACTCAAATGAGAAAAAGATGAAGAAGTACGCATACATCATACCACTTTTGTGCATAGCTTTGCTGAGCAGTTGCGCCGCAGAGTTCAACAGGGTATATAAGTCAAACGACATAGACTACAAGTATGAGTTCGCAAAGGAATGTTTTGCGAACGGCAAGTTCAATCAGGCAGTAATACTGCTGCAGGAGCTCGTCACCATACAGAAAGGCACCGACAAGGCACAGGAATGTCTCTACATGCTCGGTATGGCAGAGTTCTGCGACAGGGATTTCGAGAGCGCATCAGCCACATTCAAGAAATATTTCACTTCCTATCCGAAGGGAATATATGCCGAACAGGCTTGTTTCTACATCGGACAGTCGCTCTACCAGTCAACCCCGGAGCCCCGACTTGACCAGACGGCAACGGTGGGCGCCATCAATGCCTACCAAGAGTTTATCGACTTCTTCCCAGAATCATCATATAAGGAGCGTGCCCAGCAGCGTCTCTACGAGCTGCAGGACAAGCTGATACTGAAAGAATATCTCTCGGCAAAGCTGTACTACAACCTTGGGGACTATTTCGGCAACTGCCTCAACGGTGGCTCAAACTATGAGGCTTGCATCGTTACGGCAGAGAACACGCTGAAGACCTATCCTTTCACCAGCATGCGTGAGGATTTCTACGTCCTGATAATGAAGAGCAAGTTTGAGCTTGCCGAGCAGAGCGTGGAGGAGAAGCGCATCGACCGTTACCGCGAGGCGGAGGACGAGTGCTATGGTTTCATCAACGAGTTTCCCGAGAGCAAGGAACGTGCAACGGCGGAGAAATTCATTGCCAAGTGCAAGAAAGTGACGGGAGACTGAGGGGAATTGAGAATTTTGAATTAAGAATTAAAAATTAAGAATTAAGAGTTGAAGATTAAATGAAGGATTCATTAAGGAATCACAATCTTTGGATTAATTTGGACAAGTAAAAATATAATAATATAAGGACAATGGATTACAAGAAATCAAAGGCTCCGGTAAATACCGTGACCCGCAACATCATGGATTTGTGCAAAGACACTGGCAACATCTACGAGAGCGTAGCTATCATCTCTAAGCGCGCCAACCAGATTTCGACACAAATCAAGGAAGACCTCAGCAAGAAGCTTGCCGAGTTCGCCTCCTACAACGACAGCCTTGAGGAAGTGTTTGAGAACCGTGAGCAGATAGAGATCTCACGCTACTACGAGAAACTGCCAAAGCCATCGCTTCTCGCTACCCAGGAGTTTGTTGAGAACAAGGTTTACTGGCGCGACCAGCAGAAGGACTCACAGAACATCTAAGTTTACGGGGTTTAAGGAATGATACAGCGTAAACAGACATTGTTCATGTTGGTTGCAGTGGTGCTGAGCGTGCTCTGCCTCTGCCTCCCGATAGGAACTTTCTATGCCGAGGGCATGCGCATGGGAACAGAGTACAACCTGTGGATATACACCATGCAGGGCGCGAGGGATTTCTCCGTGTGCCCACTGTTCATCATACTGCTGCTCTCGTCGGTGCTCGGCATCTACTCTATCTTCACCTTCCACAACCGCATCTTCCAAGCGCGCCTATGCGTGTTCAACATGTTGTTGCTGATAGGTTGGTACATAGTGTTTGGCGTGTTCAGCCAAGTGCTTGGCGGCGGAAACATAACGTTTGAGCTTGAGTTTGCCTCCGGGGCACCATTTTTCGCCATCGTGATGTACTTCAAGTCGTATAAGGCAATATGGTCGGACGAGAAACTCGTTAGGGCAGCCGATAGATTAAGATAAATAACAATGAAGAAAAAGGAATAGATAGAAGTCGCAGACAACAATGACAACCATTGTTCTCTGCGGCTTTTTTCATACGGAGGAAACATGGGAATAGCTACGCTCATAATATCTGTCTTCACAATAGTCGAACTGAACTGCGAGAACCTGTTCGACTGTCAACACGACTCCCTGAAACAGGACACGGAGTTCACGCCGGAGGGAAACAGGAAATGGACGAAAAACAAATATTGGAAGAAGGTGAACAACATTGCGCAGACACTGATGTCGTGTGGCGACGATGGACAGTTGCCCGACCTGATAGCCTTGTGCGAGGTGGAGAACGACAGCGTGATGCGCGACCTCTCGCGCCGCTCGCCATTAAAGGCTGGAGCCTACGAGTATCTGATGACAGACTCACGCGACACGAGAGGCATCAACGTCGCGCTACTCTACTGCCGACCTACATTCCGTCCATTGTCGTCGAGGAGCATAAGACCAGAGGGCGACTTCGAGGAGCATCCGCCCCGCGACATACTCTACGTCAAGGGAATAAAGATAGGTGGCGACACGCTTCATGTGATGGTTGTCCATGCCCCAAGCAGACTCGGAGGCAAGACGTCGTCAGAGCAACGCCGTATGGCAACCATCACGGCAATGTCAAACGTAGTGGATTCCATTTTCCATGAATCTCCCGAAGCACGGATTGTAATAGCCGGCGACTTCAACGCTTCGGCAGACGAGCTTCCGCTGACGACGCTCGAACAGCACGGAATAGTGAATGTAAGTCGTGGGGCTAAGGGAAAGAACGGTGCTAAGGGCAGCTACAAATACCAAGGCAAATGGGAATACATTGACCATATCCTCGTTAGCCCGTCGCTCCACAAGATGAGCTCAGGCTGCAGGTTACACGATGCGGAATGGCTTTTGGAAACCGACAAGGCATTTGGAGGCTGCAAGCCACAGCGCACCTACAACGGGTGGAGATACAACCCGAAAGGATGCAGCGACCACTTGCCCTTGGTCCTCACCATAAAGGCAGAAAAGGACGAGCGTGGCGAGAGTGGTAATTTTTCGTCGCTATACAAAAATAATATTGCGTTTTTCTTGCAAGAATGGAAAAATAGCATTAATTTTGCAACCAATTTAGTCTATATATTATAATAATATGTGTGGTATAGTAGGATACATCGGAAAAAAAGAGGCGTTTCCAATCCTAATAAAAGGATTGAGACGACTGGAATATAGAGGCTATGACAGCGCTGGTGTCGCACTCATTAATGAAGAAGGAAATCTGAATGTTTTTAAGACCAAGGGTAAAGTTGACGACCTTGTCCAATATTGCGACGACAAGAACGTCGGCGGAACGATAGGCATAGCCCATACACGCTGGGCGACACACGGCGAGCCTTCATCGGTGAATGCCCACCCCCACTACTCACAATCGCAGAACCTTGCGATAATCCACAACGGAATAATTGAGAACTACTCACAAATACGCGACCGCCTGCTGGCAAAAGGCATCAAGTTCGTATCAGACACCGACACCGAGGTGCTCGTACAACTCGTTGAGTACGTCCAGACAAAGAAGCAATGCGACTTGCTCACCGCTGTACAGCTGTCACTCCACGAGGTTATCGGAGCCTACGCGATAGCCATTCTCGACCACCGAAACCCTGACACTATTATTGCAGCACGCAACCAAAGTCCACTTGTTGTTGGCATTGGAGAGGATGAGTTCTTCATCGGCTCCGACGCAAGCCCAATCATAGAATACACCGACAAGGTCGTTTATCTTGAGGACGGAAACATTGCCGTGATAAAGAGAAACGAAGACCTCAAGGTAGTGAATATCCAGAACAGAAAACTTTATCCAGAGATACAGACCGTAGATATCAACCTCGGTCAGATAGAGAAATGTGGCTATCCGCACTTCATGCTGAAAGAGATTTTCGAGCAGCCCGACTGCCTCACCAACTGTATGCGCGGACGTGTCAACGTAGCGACGGACAACGTGGTGCTCAGTGCCGTGATAGACTACAAGAAACAGCTTCTCAACGCCAAGCGCTTCATTATCGTGGCGTGCGGAACTTCATGGCACGCAGGACTAATAGGCAAGCAACTATTAGAGAGCCTCTGCAGAATACCCGTAGAGGTTGAGTATGCCTCGGAGTTCCGCTACCGTAACCCTGTCATTACAAAAGACGACGTGGTGATAGCAATATCACAATCGGGCGAGACAGCCGACACACTTGCGGCAGTGAAGTTGGCAAAGAAGCACGGTGCCTTCATCTATGGTATCTGCAACGCCATCGGCTCAAGCATTCCCCGTGCCACAAACACGGGAAGCTACATCCACGTTGGACCAGAGATAGGCGTGGCATCGACAAAGGCATTCACAGGACAAGTGACCGTCCTCACCATGCTTGCCCTCGCACTGGCAAAGGAGCGTGGGACAATCAACTCAAAGGAATACCTTGAGCTTGTGGAGGAGCTGCATGAGATACCAAGCAAGATGAAAGAGGTGCTGAAACTCAACCAGCGCATAGCAGACCTTAGCCGCACCTTCACCTACGCCCGCGACTTCCTCTTCCTCGGACGTGGCTACAGCTACCCCGTGGCACTTGAGGGCGCACTGAAGCTGAAGGAGATAAGCTACATACACGCCGAAGGCTATCCTGCGGCAGAGATGAAGCATGGTCCGATAGCACTCATAGACTCCGACATGCCCGTGGTGGTGATAGCCACACACAACGCGATGTATGAGAAGGTACTGAGCAACATACAGGAGGTGAAGGCAAGGAAGGGAAAGGTGATTGCCATAGTCAACGAGGGCGACGAGACCATCAGCCGCATTGCCGACGAGGTAATAGAGATGCCTTCGACAATGGAGTGTCTTGAGCCACTGCTCGCCACCATTCCCCTACAGCTCCTCGCCTACCACATAGCCGTTTGCAAGGGCAAGGACGTTGACCAACCCCGAAACCTCGCCAAGTCGGTGACTGTGGAGTAAAGGAAACGGATTCAGACATAAAACACAAAAGAGATAAACAACACAACAAAAAAGAATGGAGCAGTTAAAACACGAATGTGGAGTAGCGATGATAAGGCTTCTGAAGCCGCTTGACTACTACCAGCGAAAGTATGGCACATGGATGTACGGTATGAACAAGCTCTACCTCATGATGGAGAAGCAACACAACCGTGGACAGGAAGGTGCGGGAATGGCATGCGTGAAGCTCGGCACGGAACCTGGAAACGAATATATGTTCCGCGAGAAGGCAGAGGGAGCCAATGCCATAACAGAAATCTTCAAGAACGCGCAAAAGGGTTTCGCATCACTTACCCCAAGCCAGATTGCCGATCCCGACTATGCCAAGAGGAACCTTGCCTTCGCCGGTGAGATCTATATGGGACACCTAAGGTATTCCACCACGGGAAAGAGCGGACTAACCTACGTCCATCCCTTCCTCCGACGCAACAACTGGAGAGCAAAGAACCTCTGCCTCTGCGGAAATTTCAACATGACAAACGTGGATGAGATTTTCGACAAGATAACGGCAATGGGACAATGCCCACGAATATACAGTGACAGCTACATCATGCTGGAGTGGATGGGACACCGACTTGACCGTGAGGTGGAGAGGAACTTCGAGGATGCCAAGGAACTGGGACTCCACGGAACGGACATAACAAACTACATCGACAACAATGTCAAGATGAGCAATGTGCTGAAGACAACAATGCCCGATTTCGACGGCGGATATGTTGTCTGCGGACTAACCGGAAGCGGGGAGATGTTTTCCATGCGCGACCCTTGGGGCATTCGTCCTGCTTTCTACTATATTGATGATGAGATAGCCGTATTGGCAAGCGAGCGTCCTGTGCTCCAGACCACGTTTGACCTTGAGTGCGACGACATCAAGGAACTGCAGCCCGGACATGCCCTTATAGTGAACAAGAGCGGCGAGGCAAAGATAGAGAAGATTCTCGACCGCCGAGGCGACTCCGCCTGCTCTTTCGAGAGAATTTATTTCAGCCGTGGCTCCGACCGCGACATCTACCAAGAGCGCAAGAAACTTGGCGAACTGCTGATGAAGCCCATCCTTAAAGCTGTTGACGGCGATGTTGACCACACCGTGTTCTCCTTCATACCGAATACCGCCGAGGTGGCATACTATGGAATGTTGAGAGGATTCAAGGAACGACTCAACGAGGAGAAAATAAACGAGATAGAGAAACTCGACCACAAGCCAACGCATGAGGAGCTGCAGCGAATACTAAACAAATACGTCCGTTCGGAGAAGGTGGCATGGAAAGACATCAAGCTGCGCACATTCATAACCGAGGGAAACTCCCGCAACGACTTGGCGTCGCATGTCTATGACATAACCTACGAGGTGCTTGAGCCACATGTCGATAACCTTGTGATAATAGACGACAGCATCGTACGCGGAACGACACTGCGCGAGAGCATTATCAAGATTCTTGACCGACTTCACCCGAAAAAGATTATCCTCGTCAGCTCCGCTCCACAGATACGATATCCCGACTACTACGGCATCGACATGGCACGCTTGGAGGAGTTCATCGCCTTCCGTGCCTGTATCGAACTGCTCAAGGACCGCGGCATGCACTCGCTCATCGACGAGACCTACCACAACTGCAAGCGCGAGTTGAGGAAGCCAAAGGAGGATATGCAATGCTGCGTGAAGGCTCTCTACAAGCCCTTCACCGTTGAGGAGCTCAACAACAAGATGGTCGAGATGCTGCGCCCTACCGACGTGACCACTCCCATTGAGATTGTGTTCCAAAGTATCGAAGGCCTGCACGAAGCCATACCAAGCCACAACGGCGACTGGTATTTCACCGGCAACTATCCCACTCCAGGCGGAATGAAGCTCGTAAATCAGGCTTTCGTGAACTACATAGAGAAAGTTTATCAATATCAACAGAAGTTTTAATTTCCCTACATAAATGAAAAATGTAACTTTAGTCCTCGAAGACGGTACGAAATTCCATGGGAAATCGTTCGGATACGATGCTCCCGTGGCTGGCGAAGTAGTGTTCAACACAGCCATGATGGGTTATCCCGAAAGTCTCACCGACCCTTCATACGCAGGACAGCTCATGACTCTCACCTACCCATTGGTGGGCAACTATGGTGTGCCACCATTCTCCATCGAGGAGAACACGCTGGCTACATTCATGGAAAGTGACAAAATCTATGCCTCAGCCATTATCGTGGCTGACTACAGCGAGCAATACTCGCACTGGAACGCAGTGGAGAGCCTTGCCGACTGGCTGAAGCGCGAGCATGTGCCAGGCATAACGGGCATCGACACCCGACAGCTGACAAAGGTGTTGCGCGAGCATGGCGTGATGATGGGCAAAATAATTTTCGACGACGACCCTGACAATATCCCTACGGCAGAGTACGAGGGAGTAAACTGGGTTGATCGCGTGAGCTGCAAGGAAATAATCCGCTACAACGAGGGAGCAGGAAAGAAAGTGGTGCTCGTGGATTGTGGCGTGAAGAACAATATAATAAGGTGTCTAATCAACCGTGGCGTTGAGGTTATCCGTGTTCCATGGAACTACGATTACACAGGAATGGACTTCGATGGATTGTTCCTCGGCAATGGTCCCGGCGACCCAGACATGTGCGAGGATGCCGTGAGCATCATACGCAAGCAGATGTCGGAGAGCCGCAAGCCCATTTGCGGCATCTGCATGGGCAACCAACTGCTGGCAAAGGCAGGTGGAGCGACAATATACAAGCTGAAATATGGTCACCGCTCGCACAACCAACCTGTACGCGAAGTTGGCACAAACCGCTGCTATGTGACGAGTCAGAACCACGGCTATGCCGTAGATGCAAAGACATTGGGCAACGAATGGCGCGAGTTGTTCGTCAACATGAACGACGGGTCAAACGAGGGAATATGCCACAAGGAGAATCCATGGTTTACGAGCCAGTTCCACCCAGAGGCATGCTCTGGTCCGATAGATACAGAGTTTATGTTTGACCGTTTTATCAATAGCTTAAAATAAGGGATAGTCTAGAAATTCTAGTGGTTCTAGTGGTTCTAGATATTCTAGAAATTCTAGTAAAAAAATAAAGAAAATGAAAGACGACAATATAAAAAAGGTATTGCTCCTCGGCTCTGGAGCACTGAAGATTGGAGAGGCTGGAGAGTTTGACTACTCTGGCTCGCAGGCTCTTAAGGCCTTGCGCGAGGAGGGCATTGAGACTGTCCTCATCAATCCAAACATCGCCACCGTGCAGACATCGGAGGGCGTTGCCGACCAAATCTACTTTCTCCCCGTGCAGCCATATTTCGTGGAGAAAGTCATTGCTAAAGAACGTCCCGACGGCATATTGCTTGCCTTTGGCGGACAGACAGCACTCAACTGTGGAGTGGAGCTCTTCCGTAGCGGAACACTTGAGAAATACGGCGTGAGGGTGCTGGGAACACCTGTCCAGGCCATAATGGACACCGAGGACCGCGAGCTCTTTGTTGAGAAACTGAACGAGATTGACGTAAAGACAATAAAGAGTGAGGCTTGCGAGACTATCGAGCAGGCACGCAAGGCGGCTGCCGAACTTGGCTATCCAGTAATCCTACGTGCGGCATACGCCCTTGGCGGTCTTGGCTCTGGCTTCTGCGACAACGAGGAGGAACTGAACAAATTGGCGGAAAAGGCATTCTCCTTCTCCCCACAGGTGCTCGTAGAGAAAAGCCTTAAGGGTTGGAAGGAAATTGAGTATGAGGTAGTACGCGACAAGTACGACAACTGCATCACGGTCTGCAACATGGAGAACTTCGACCCTCTCGGAATACACACAGGCGAGAGCATCGTTATAGCCCCATCACAGACCCTCACCAACAGCGAATACCACAAGCTCCGTGCGCTCTCAATAAAGATTGTACGCCACATAGGCATCGTCGGCGAGTGCAACGTACAGTATGCCTTCGATCCTCAGAGCGAGGACTACAGGGTGATAGAGGTCAATGCCCGCCTCAGCCGTTCCTCTGCCCTTGCCTCCAAGGCAACAGGCTATCCTCTCGCGTTCGTGGCAGCTAAACTTGGCATGGGCTATGGCTTGTTTGAGTTGAAAAACTCAGTGACAAAGACCACAAGCGCATTCTTCGAGCCTGCACTCGACTATGTTGTCTGCAAGATTCCACGTTGGGACCTCTCCAAGTTCCGTGGCGTTGACAAGGAGCTTGGCTCGTCCATGAAATCCGTTGGCGAGGTCATGGCAATTGGACGCAACTTTGAGGAAGCCATACAAAAGGGTCTGCGAATGATCGGACAGGGAATGCATGGTTTCGTGGAAAACAAGGAACTTGAGATTCCCGACATCGACGCCGCTCTGCGCGAGCCAACAGACAAGCGTGTCTTCATCATATCGAAGGCAATGCACAAGAACTACACCATCGACCAGATACACGAACTGACGAAGATAGACAAGTGGTTCCTGCAGAAGCTGAAGCACATCATCGATATCGACGAGCAGATGAAGGCAGTTGGCAACATCAACAAACTCGACAAGGAACTGTTGCGTGAGGCAAAGGTCTATGGTTTCACCGATTTCCAGATTGCCCGTGCCGTCGGACTTGACAACGAGGTGCACAGCATGGCAAAGGCAGGACTCCTCGTGCGCAACCTCCGTAAAAACTACGGCATAGTGCCTGTGGTGAAGCAGATAGACACACTGGCTGCCGAATATCCCGCACAGACAAACTATCTCTACGTCACATACGCCGGCGTGGAGAGCGACATAAAGTTTGAGAAAGACAAGCGCTCTATCATCGTGCTTGGCTCAGGTGCCTACCGCATCGGCTCGTCAGTAGAGTTCGACTGGTGTGGTGTCCAGGCACTCAACACCATCCGCAAGGAAGGCTACCGCTCAGTGATGATAAACTATAACCCTGAGACTGTCTCCACCGACTACGACATGTGCGACCGCCTCTATTTCGACGAGCTCACCTTCGAGCGCGTTATGGACATCATTGAGCTTGAGTCGCCTCATGGCGTGATAGTATCGACGGGAGGACAGATTCCAAACAACCTCGCAATGCGCCTCGACGCACAGAACGTGCCAATACTCGGAACATCGGCAAAGGACATCGACAACGCCGAGGACCGTGCCAAGTTCTCGTCGATGCTCTCACGCAACGGTATCGACCAGCCCGCATGGAGCGCACTCACATCCATGGACGACATCAACAAGTTTATCGACGAGGTGGGCTTCCCCGTTTTGGTTCGTCCTTCCTACGTTCTCTCCGGTGCAGCCATGAATGTCTGCTCCAACCAGGAGGAGCTTGAGAAGTTCCTGCGTCTTGCCGCCAACGTGAGCGAGGACCACCCTGTGGTGGTGAGCCAGTTCATTGAGCATGCCAAGGAGGTTGAGATGGATGCCGTGGCAAGAAACGGCGAGATAATAGCCTATGCCATTTCCGAGCACATCGAGTTCGCTGGAGTTCACTCTGGCGACGCCACAATACAGTTCCCACCGCAGAAACTCTATTGTGAGACAGTGCGCCGCATCAAGCGCGTCAGCAAGAAGATTGCCGAGGAGCTGCACATCAGCGGTCCGTTCAACATCCAGTTCCTCGCCCGCGACAACGACATAAAGGTAATCGAATGTAACTTGCGAGCCTCGCGCTCGTTCCCATTCGTCAGCAAGGTGCTGAAGATAAACCTTATCGAGCTTGCCACCAAGGTTATGCTCGGACTCCCCGTGGAGAAACCGCACAAGAGCCTGTTCGACCTCGACTACGTGGGAATCAAGGCAAGCCAGTTCTCATTCAACCGCCTGCAAAAGGCAGATCCTGTGCTTGGCGTTGACATGGCGTCAACTGGCGAGGTTGGTTGCCTTGGCGACGACACCTCTACGGCATTGCTCAAGTCGATGCTCTCCGTCGGTCATCGCATACCGGAGAAGAACATTCTCCTCTCTACGGGTAGCGCAAAGCAGAAGGCAGAGATGCTCGATGCGGCACGAATGCTCGTGAGCCATGGCTACAAACTGTTCGCCACAGGCGGCACATCGAAATACCTTACCGAAAACGGCATTGAGAACAGCCGCGTCTATTGGCCATCGGAGGAAGGCAAGCCCCAGGCTCTCGACATGCTCCACAACCACGAGATAGACATGGTGGTGAACATACCCAAGAACCTTACCGCCAGTGAGCTCTCCAACGGCTACAAGATCCGCCGTGCCTCCATCGACCTCAACGTGCCACTAATCACCAACAGCCGACTCGCATCAGCGTTTATTTATGCCTTCTGCACCGTTGGAATTGAGGGAATAGGTATCAAGAGTTGGGCAGAATATTAAAAAAAGTGCCAAAAAGTTGTGTGGTTTAAAAAAAAACCGTATATTTGCAGCTGTTTATGTAACGATAATAGCTTATGAACTTTGGCGAAAACTTTGAATCGAAGATAAACCGCAGTGACTATAAGATACTCGTGGTTGATGATGTTGTCAGCAATGTCTTACTTCTTAAGATATTGCTGACCAACGAAAAATTCCAGGTACTCACGGCAAACAACGGTACAAGTTGTATAGAGACAGCAAAGAGCCAGCACCCCGACCTCATACTGCTCGACGTGATGATGCCTGACATAAGTGGGTTCGACACCGCCGTTATTCTTAAGAAAGAAGCGGAGACTGCCGACATACCTATCATATTCCTCACGGCACTCAACAGTCCTGCCGACCTCGTGCATGGTTTCCAGGTAGGAGCCAATGACTTCCTCACCAAGCCATTCAACAAGGAGGAGCTCGTAATGCGTGTGATGCACCAAATCTCACTCGTTGCGGCAAAGAGGATTATCGTGCAGCAGAATGAGGAATTGCGTAGGACCATCAACAACCGCGACAAGATGTACTCCGTCATCGCGCACGACCTGCGCTCACCTATGGCGAGCATCAGAATGGTGCTAAACCTCGTGGTGCAGACAGTTTCGCCCGAAGCAATAGGGCCAGAGATGTTCTACCTCATTGACAAGGCAAACAAGGAGACGGAGGAGACACACGACTTGCTCGACAACCTACTGAAATGGACCAAGAGCCAGACAGGACGACTCAAGGTGGCTTATCAGGACTTCGAGGTAATGGACGTGGTGACGGGTGTCTATGGCATCTTCACCATGATTGCCGAGACCAAGAAGATAGCACTCTCGATGGAAGAGAAGGACACAGGGCTGAAGGTTCATGCCGACAAGGACATGCTCAACACCGTGGTGCGCAACTTCCTCAGCAACGCCATAAAGTTCACACCAGAGAACAGCTCGATAGAGATTATCGTCACACGCAAGGACGATTTCGCCAAGATCAGCGTCCGCGACCATGGTGTGGGTATCGCTCCCGACCGCATCGAGGGCTTGTTCCACAAAGGCGAGACCACATACGGTACTAACAACGAGGAAGGTAGCGGCCTGGGACTCCAGCTCTGTAAGGACTTCGCCGTGAAGAACGGTGGCGACGTGGAAGTGGAGTCAGTGCTCGGCGAGGGAAGTACCTTCAGCGTGCTTGTCCCGATATTGAAAGAAGAATAAAAGGATTAATTTAACAATAAAGAAGAAATAGAAATGAAAGCATTCGTTTTCCCTGGACAGGGAGCACAATTCGTTGGTATGGGAAAAGACCTGTACGACAACGACCCAAAGGCAAAGGAACTGTTTGAGAAAGCAAACGAGATTCTTGGCTACAGGATAACTGACATCATGTTCGCAGGAACAGACGAGGAACTGAAGCAGACCAAGGTTACACAGCCTGCAGTTTTCCTCCACAGCGTAATAAAGGCTATCAGCCTTGGTGACGAATTCCAGCCATCAATGGTTGCCGGCCACTCTCTCGGTGAGTTCTCTGCTCTCGTAGCTGCCGGAGCTCTCAGCTTCGAGGATGGTCTGAAACTCGTCTATGCACGTGCCATGGCAATGCAGAAGGCATGTGAGAAGACACCATCCACAATGGCAGCCATCGTAGGTCTTGCCGACGACAAGATTGAGGCAATCTGCGCTGAGGTTAGCGAGACGACACCTATCGTCGTGCCTGCCAACTACAACTGCCCAGGTCAGCTTGTAATCTCTGGCTCAGTGGAGGCTATCAACGCCGCCTGCGAGAAACTGAAGGAAGCTGGAGCCAAGCGCGCACTGCCACTGAAGGTAGGTGGAGCATTCCACTCACCACTCATGCAGCCAGCTAAGGACGAGCTGCAGGCAGCCATCGAGAAGACAGAGTTCTCTGCCCCGAAGTGCCCTGTTTACCAGAATGTTGACGGAAAGCCACATAGCAATCCTGAGGAAATCAAGCAGAACCTCATAGCACAGCTCACAAGCAGCGTGCGCTGGACATCATGCGTACAGAACATGATTGCCGATGGTGCTGACGATTTCACAGAGTGCGGTCCTGGCAAGGCACTGCAAGGCATGATTGGCAGAATCGACAAGAATGTTGCCGTTTGTGGCATTTCATAATTTCAATACCATCTTTTCGGAGCATCCTGAGCAATCAGTGTGCTCCGAAACCATTATTTATACTCCCTAAAACAAACAATGAACAAGACTATTATTTACCAAGTACTACCCCGCCTCTACGGCAACCGCAACACAACCCGAAAGCCTAACGGCACGATTGAGGAGAACGGTTGTGGAAAACTCAACGACTTCTCGGCTGCGGAACTTAAGGAGATAAAGAAAAAAGGTGTCACCCACATTTGGTACACTGGTGTGATACGCCATGCCTCAAAGACTGACTATTCTGCCCATGGCATTCCACGTCAGCACCCTGCCGTGATTAAGGGACAGGCTGGCTCACCCTACGCCATTGCCGACTACTACGACATTGACCCCGACCTCGCCGTTGACGTGGAGAAGCGTATGGAGGAGTTTGAGGCTCTTGTCAGCCGCACTCACAAGGCAGGGATGAAAGTCGTGATCGATTTCGTGCCAAACCATGTCGCACGCCAATACAAGTCACTCTTCCAACCTAAGGGAGTGAAAGGGCTTGGCGACGACGACGACCCACAGCAAGGTTTTTCACCAAAGAACAATTTCTACTACTGCCCTGGCGAGCAGTTCTCACCCTATTTCGACATCTACAGCGGAGAGGCAGAGCCATACGTTGAGATTCCCGCAAAAGCGACGGGAAACGACCATTTCGACTCCCGACCAGGCAGGAACGACTGGTATGAGACAGTAAAGCTGAACTATGGCGTTGACTACTATGCCGGCGGCATAGGTCTTTTCGACCCAACACCTGACACATGGCAGAAGATGCTCGACATCATGCGCTTCTGGGCATCAAAGGGAGTAGATGCCTTCCGTTGCGACATGGCGGAAATGGTTCCATCGGCATTCTGGTCGTGGGCTCTTAGCCGACTGAAGAAGGATTATCCCGAGATAACCATCATAGGCGAGGTTTATAACCCATCGCTCTACCGCTCATACATAGCAAGCGGTTTCGACCTGCTCTACGACAAGGTGGGAATGTACGACACGCTGCGTGCCGTGACGTGTGGCTACGCTTCCGCCTCGGCAATAACAGGAGCATGGCAGGCCACTGACGACATTGCCGACAACATGCTCTATTTCCTTGAGAATCACGACGAGCAGCGCATAGCCAGCGATTTCTTCGCCGGTTGCCCATTCAAGGCAGTACCAGCTCTCGCTGTCTCCCTTCTGCTGCGCCGCAACCCGTTCATGCTCTTCGAGGGAGAGGAATATGGAGAGCGTGGCATGGATGCCGAGGGCTTCAGCGGACGCGACGGCAGGACAACGATATTCGACTATTGGAGCATCGACACGCTATGCCGTGCCGCAGCCAACCAACTCACCGACGACGAGAGACGCCTTGCCGACATCCACGGCAAGCTCATCGCCATAGCACAAAAGGAGAAGGCTGTGAGCGAGGGCGAGTTCTTCGACCTCATGTATGTCAACCCCGCCTCTGCCACGTTCAACCCCTATCGCCACTACACATTCCTCCGCAAGGCAGGAAAGACACTGCTGCTCGTGGTGGCAAACTTCGACGAAAAGGAAGCTAATGTCAGCGTTACGATTCCTGCACACGCCTTCGACTACCTCAACATCGACGAGGGCAACCACAAGGCAAAGGAACTGCTAACCGACATGGTCTCGCCAGTGGCGTTGACCAAGGACGGAAGCCTTCAAGCCACTGTGCCCGCCTACGGGGTTGCGGTTTACAAAATAACACTATAAGAAGATGGAAGACCCAATACTCAACTCACACAACAAGGAAGAGTTTCCCCCGGCACACACAGCCGAACACCTGCTCAACCAAACAATGAAGCGCATGTTCGGCTGTGAGCGCTCGCGCAACGCACACATAGAGCGCAAGAAAAGCAAGATCTCGTTCATCGTTGACCACAAGCCGACGAGGAAAGAGGAAAAGGAGATTGCCGACCGCATGAACCAGCTGATAGCCGACGACCTACCAGTGACCTTCGAGTTCGTAACCCGCGACACCCTTCCCGACGATGTCAGCCCCGACCGTCTTCCCGACGATGCCTCAGAGGCAATACGCCTCGTTCGCATAGGCGACTACGACGTCTGTCCCTGCATTGGCAAGCACGTCCGCTCCACATCGCAGATAGGTCGTTTCGAGCTTCTCGGCACCAACTGGGACGAGTTGACCCACTCTTTCCGCATACGTTTCAAGGTGGTACAATAGAATGATAACAAGGGAACGGCTGAAAGGTGCATACAGCGAAGGGGAGGCTCTCGCAATATATAATGAGGTGAAGGCAAAGGGCGACTTCATAGGCTTTTGTCGGCAGTTCATGCACGACGAGGACTATCAGGTGGCACGCAACGCCCTGTGGGGACTCACAAAGGCAAGCAAGAAGGAGTTGTCGCAGCTTGAGACTATAAAGGACAACCTCATCGATCTTGCCATGACCACCGCCAACTCGTCGGTCCGCCGCCTGTCGCTCAACATCGTTGAGCGACTAAGAATGGAGGAAGACGAAGTGAGGACCGACTTCCTCGACTTTTGTTTCGACCACATGACCGACATACAGGAGTTTCCCGGCATACAGTCGCTCTGCATGAAGCTTGCCTACAGGATGTGCTCGTTCTATCCGGAACTTATGGGAGAGTTGCGGCGCACCATCGAGGCAATGGAGATAGAGTATTACAAACCTGCCGTCAAGAGCTTGCGCAGCAGGATATTAAGGTGGGTTCTATAAATTCCCACCGTAGTTATTATAATTTTTGTGGGCAAACGTTTTGTTGTCTTTTTGTTTTTATTCGGTGCATATTGTAAGTTTCATCAGTCGTGTAGCCCGCTACACTCCTTCTTCAACTTTCAATCTGCCCTCGACTAAAAAACAAAAATACAACAAAGCGAATTTATAGAACCCACCTTAAACGGGAAGACCCGCTTTTAGAAGCGGGTCATTATCTCGAATACTATCTTGTCCTTTTCCGAAGGCTTAGGTGTTGCCCCGTCGCGATAGAAATATTTCTCAAAGTTGAGACGTATGTCTGAGACGAAAGGTTTTGCAAGACTCAGTGTGACACCAGCCGTCAGTCGGTGACGCTTGTAGTCGGTGAGTTTCAATAGCCCGTTGGTGTCAATGGTCAGCCCGTCGCTGTGGTCGCTCATGAAGTCATAGCGCACGAGAGGGGACACCTTCTTTATCAGGCTCTCACGTCGGCGTGTCTTAATGTCGTAGTTGATGAAACCATCGAAGGAGTGGACATCCGAGAAAAGGTCATGGTTATAGTGCTTGTATAGATACTCCGCCTCTATGTGCCACCCGTTGGCATGATAGTATGTGCCAAGGTCATACATCATCGTGGTGTTGCCATTCGGTGAGATCTTCTGCGTGCTCAGTGTCACGTTGAATCCACGCGGTAGGAAGAACTGCGCCTTTGCAGAGAAGTTCACTGCCTTGGTCCAATAGTCCTTTTGGTTTGTCAGTCCTGAGCCATTGAAAAGTCCTGCCTCAAGTATTATTGCGTTGGCTCCCTTGAAGGTATAGCCCAACGTGGCACCCACGTCGCGCACATTGCCCACTTGTTTGGCAATGAACGAGCGGTTGGCGAAATATTGTTGGTGAGGCGAGCGGTGGGCATCTATTGTGAATGGCACGCGGAACTGACCTATTGTGAAGTTGAGTCGCTCCACTGGCGTAAGGCGTGCGTATGCGTCAAGCATCTTTATCGAGCCCTCGTCCGAGAGGTCAATCTCAGCCTTGTACGACAATTGCTCTATAAGTTTTCCCGTAACGCTGATACGGGCGTTGCGCACCTCAAAGCGTCCCTCGCCCTCTTCGGTTTGGTACTCATATTTTCCACGTATTGTTCCGTGAATCTCTGGCATAAACTGCTGTGCCGTCGCCGTTGTTGCCGCCATAAGTAGGATGGCAGAAAAGAATGTCTTCATACTCGTTGTCTCACTTTAGTATTATTTTGCGCTGCAAAGGTACAACGTTCATATTACAAAACCGTTACAACCGCATGAAAGGGCTGTTAATTGTATAACAAGCCCCTAACTATTCGTCCTTTCGATACGGCATCGTTGAACAATATCAATAGCTATATCTGTATAAGACATCATACGCCTAA
Organism: uncultured Prevotella sp.; assembly: GCA_945833995.1. Classification (GTDB taxonomy): domain Bacteria; phylum Bacteroidota; class Bacteroidia; order Bacteroidales; family Bacteroidaceae; genus Prevotella. The sequence goes on along the minus strand of CAMAGM010000002.1, from coordinate 28,872 downwards.
GTGAACAAGTAGTCAAGACACACCTCGGAATTTACATCGCTGTGATAATGGCGGCGAATTTGAGACACATTGTCACAACTATAACAGGCTTGGCAAAGACGTGCCATTTTGACGGATGTTGATGCCATTTTGACATAAGGAGGGAGGTTGGCATGAGGTTTGCGGGAAAGAGAGTAGAAACGATTTATATTATAAAAAGAAAGGAGTCAAGGTATGACATTCGACAAATTCACAATCAAAGCGCAAGAAACCGTACAGGAGGCGGTGAATATTGCACAGGGTTCAGGACAACAGTCTATTGAGCCGATACACTTGCTTAAGGCAATAATGACGAAGGCAAAGGACGTGTCGGGATTCATCTTCCAAAAACTGGGCGTTAACGCCAATCAGGTGGATATGCTCGTGACACAGGAGATCAGCCACTTGCCACGCGTTCAGGGCGGACAGCCCTATCTCTCCAACGACACCAACAACATTCTGCAACGTGCAGCTGACATCGCCCAGAAAATGGGCGACCAGTTTGTGAGCGTGGAGCCTATGCTGCTCGCCATTTTGAGTGCCAACACCACGGCAAGCCGAATACTGAAGGACGCAGGTTGCACGGAAAAGGAAATGAGGAAGGCAATCGACGAGCTGCGCCAGGGACAGAAGGTGCAGTCGCAGTCGGCCGACGACAACTACCAAAGCCTCTCGAAATATGCGAAAAACCTTGTTGAGGAGGCTCGGCAGGGAAAGCTCGACCCTGTGATAGGACGTGACGACGAGATAAGGCGTGTGCTGCAGATTCTCTCGCGAAGGACTAAGAACAACCCAGTGCTGATAGGCGAACCGGGAACGGGTAAAACAGCTATCGTGGAAGGCTTGGCAGAGCGAATAGTAAGAGGCGACGTGCCTGAGAACCTGAAGGACAAGCAGCTCTTCTCGCTCGACATGGGCGCACTGGTGGCTGGTGCGAAATACAAGGGCGAGTTTGAGGAACGTCTGAAATCGGTTATCAACGAGGTGACGAAGAGCGACGGACGCATCATCCTCTTCATCGACGAGATTCACACCCTCGTGGGTGCAGGAGGCGGCGAGGGAGCAATGGACGCTGCAAACATCCTGAAGCCTGCACTGGCACGTGGAGAGCTGCGCAGCATCGGTGCAACGACACTGAACGAATACCAAAAATATTTTGAGAAGGACAAGGCTCTCGAAAGACGTTTCCAAACCGTAATGGTGGATGAGCCAGACGAGCTGAGCGCAATATCTATATTAAGAGGTTTGAAGGAGCGCTACGAGAACCACCACAAGGTGCGCATACAGGACGATGCCTGCATAGCGGCAGTACAACTCTCTGAGCGATACATCAGCGACCGTTTCCTGCCCGACAAGGCAATAGACCTCATGGACGAGGCTGCTGCGAAGCTGCGCATGGAGCACGACTCGGTGCCGGAGGAACTGGACGAGATAACACGCCGACTGAAGCAGCTCGAAATAGAACGAGAGGCTATAAAGCGTGAGAACGACACGCAGAAGCTGGCACAGCTTGACAAGGACATTGCCGAACTGCGCGACAAGGAAAAGCAGTATCGTGCTAAATGGGAAGGCGAGAGGGCTCTCGTAAACCGTATTCAGGACGACAAGCAACAGATGGAGAACCTGAAGTTGGAGGCAGAGCGTGCTGAGCGCGAGGGCAACTACGAGCGTGTGGCTGAGATACGCTACAGCCGCCTGAAAAACCTTGAGGACGACATCAAGAACATTCAGCAACAGCTGCGCTCTACACAGGACGGCGAGGCTATGGTGCGCGAGGAGGTGACCGCCGACGACATTGCCGAGGTGGTGAGCCGCTGGACGGGCATTCCCGTGACACGCATGATGCAGAGCGAGCGCGAAAAGCTGCTGCACCTTGAGGAGGAACTGCACAAGCGGGTGATAGGTCAGGAAGAGGCAATATCCGCCGTGAGCGATGCCGTAAGGCGAAGCCGCGCAGGACTGCAAGACCCGAAACGACCTATAGCCTCGTTCATCTTCCTCGGTACGACGGGTGTGGGAAAGACAGAGCTGGCAAAGGCGTTGGCAGAATATCTGTTCAACGACGAGACGATGATGACCCGAATTGACATGAGCGAGTATCAGGAGAAGTTCAGCGTGTCGCGACTCATCGGTGCGCCTCCAGGATATGTGGGATATGACGAGGGCGGACAGCTGACTGAGGCGGTAAGACGCAAACCATACAGCGTGGTGCTGTTCGACGAGATAGAGAAGGCTCACCCCGACGTGTTCAACATCCTGCTGCAAGTGCTCGACGACGGCCGGCTGACCGACAACAAGGGCAGAACGGTGAACTTCAAGAACACCATAATCATCATGACCTCCAACCTTGGCAGCCAGATGATAAATGAGGAGTTAAGAATTAAGAATGAAGAAACTTCTTTCGAACCTTCGTTCATCAATTCGCTCAAGAACAAGATTCTCGACATGCTGAAGCAGACCATCCGTCCGGAGTTCCTCAACCGAATAGACGAGACGATAATGTTCCTGCCGCTGAGGAAGGACGAGATTGCCGACGTGGTCCGACTGCAGATGAACGCCGTGAGACGCATGCTCGAGCCGCAGGGCTTCCAGCTGAACGTGACCGACGCTGCCATAGAGGCACTTGCCACCGAGGGCTTCGACCCAGAGTTTGGCGCACGCCCAGTGAAGCGGGCAATACAGCGTCTGATACTCAACGACCTCTCACGCAAGCTGCTCGCCGAGGATGTGTCGCGCGAGAAGCCGATAACGATAGATGCCGCAGACGGCAAACTCGTATTCAGGAACTAAAGGAAAATAAAGGAAATCCCCTCGATACGCTATGTGTCGAGGGGATTTTTGCTTGTGTTTGAAGAAAAAGAAAAATATTTTGGTTTTTATTTTGTAGTTTCTGCAACTTTGATTATATTTGCAGCCAAAATAAAAGCTATGATAAACAAGCAACTCTTACAACCGGAATCTATTGTCGTTATAGGTGGCTCAAACAACTACCACAAACCTGGTGGAGCCATAGTGAGAAATATCCTTGGCGGAGGCTACAAGGGAACACTGCGCATCGTCAACCCGAAGGAAGACGAGATACAGGGCATAAAGGTGTTCCACGACATCAGCGAGCTGCCGCCAACGGACTTGGCAGTGCTCGTGATACCTGCCGCGATGTGCCCCGATACCGTAAAGGTGCTGGCAGAGGAGAAGGAGGTCAAGGCGTTCATAATCATCTCTGCCGGATTTGGCGAGGAGACAGAGGAGGGCGCACGACTTGAGGAGAACATTCTTGAGACCTGCCGTAAGAACGACTGTGCCTTGATAGGTCCAAACTGCATTGGCCTACTCAACAACCATCACCATAGCGTATTCACAAAGCCAATACCACAGCTCAATCCGCGAGGCGTTGACTTCATTAGCGGCTCGGGTGCCACGGCTGTGTTCATTCTTGAGTCGGCAGTGATGAAAGGCTTGCAGTTCAACTCCGTTTGGTCGATAGGCAACGGCAAGCAGATAGGCATTGAGGACGTGCTGCAATATATGGACGAGAACTTCAATCCCGCAACTGACCCGACCATAAAGCTGCTCTACATTGAGAACATATCCAACCCCGACAAGCTGCTCTTCCACGCCAGCTCGCTCATACGCAAGGGATGTAGGATAGCTGCCATAAAGAGCGGGTCGAGCGAGAGCGGTAGCCGTGCGGCATCGTCGCACACAGGAGCCATTGCCACAAGCGACTCTGCCGTGGAGGCATTGTTCCGCAAGGCGGGCATCGTGCGTTGCTTCTCGCGCGAGGAGCTGACAACCGTTGGTTGCATATTCACCTGTCTTGCCCCTCACTCGTCAATCCCCACTCCCCACTCCCCACTCTCACGCTTCGCCATCGTCACCCATGCGGGAGGTCCTGGCGTGATGCTTACCGACGCCTTGTCGAAGGGTGGTCTTCAGGTGCCACAGTTCACGGGCGAGGCAGCCGAGGAACTGAAGTCGAAACTGTTCCCAGGCGCATCGGTAGCCAATCCAATAGACATTCTGGCAACAGGCACTCCCGAACATCTTGCCACGGCGATAGACTATTGCGAGAACCGTTTTGACGAGGTTGATGCCATTATGGTCATCTTCGGCACACCTGGATTGGTGAAACTGTTTGAGACCTACGACGTGCTGCACAAGAAGATATTGGAATGTAAGAAACCGATATTCCCAATTCTTCCTTGCCTCCACACGGCAGGCCCCGAGGTGGCTGAATTCCTGAAGAAGGGACACGTGAACTTCAGCGACGAGGTGACGTTGGCGGTATCGCTTTCAAGAATCATTGCCACGCCTTATCCCGCACGACCGGAGATAGAGCTGTTTGGCGTTGACGTGCCAAGAATCCGTGACATCATATCGGGCGTTGATGAAGACGGATTTGTAGCACCACACATCGTGCGCCAGCTATTCGAGAGCGCAGGCATACCGATGGTGCCAGAGATGGTGAGCGACGACAAGCAGCAACTCGTGGAGTTTGCCAACAAGATAGGCTATCCTGTTGTGGCAAAGGTGGTTGGCCCTCTGCATAAGAGCGATGTCGGCGGCGTGGCACTCAACATACGCAGCGAGCAGCATCTTGCCCTTGAGTTTGACCGTATGATGAAGATTGAGGGTGCACACTCCGTAATGGTGCAGAAGATGTTGCGTGGCAAGGAGTTGTTCATAGGCGCGAAATACGAGACACGCTTCGGTCATGTGGTGCTTTGCGGCATGGGCGGCATATTCGTAGAAGTGCTGAAGGACGTTTCGAGCGGACTTGCCCCGTTGAGCTACGAGGAAGCATCGTCGATGATTCACTCTCTGCGTGCCTACAAGATAATCCGTGGCACACGCGGACAACAGGGCATCAACGAGAAGAAGTACACCGAGATAATCGTGCGCCTCTCCACCCTACTCCGCTTCGCCACTGAGATAAAGGAACTTGACATCAATCCACTGCTTGCCGACGGCGACGACATCGTGGCTGTTGATGCACGAGTAAGGATTGAGAAGAACAAATAATCATGGAGTTAAAGGAGTTGAAAGGAGTTAAAGGAGTTAAAGACATTAGTCTTTACACTTCATTCTTAGGCTCCAACATACGTCTTTAACTACCTGAACTCCATTAACTCCTTTAACTTCCCAAAATTAAAAGAAATGGAATACAATTATTCGGAAGAAGAAAAGGCGCAACGCAAAAAGTTGAAGCGCAAGCAAATGGTGAAGGACTACTTCTTCATCACCTTCGGCATACTGCTCTATGCCATAGGCTTCAATGCGTTCATCCTGCCAGAAAAAGTGGTTATGGGCGGCATGACAGGTGCCAGCTCGTTGCTCTACTATGCCTTTGGCCTGCCGCCTGGCGTGATGCTGTGGTTCATGAACGTGGCACTGCTGATACTTGCATACAAGGCTCTGTCGAAGCAGTTCGTCCTGCGTACCATAGTGGGAGTGACCATCATATCGATTTTCATCGATGCCCTACGCCCTGTCTTCATGGCTCACCCCGTGATAACAGCTGGCGAGGACAAGTTCATGCACGTGCTCATCGGAGGTATGTTGAGTGGTGCTGGATTGGGCATCGTGTTCTCCCACAACGGCTCTACGGGAGGTACTGACATTCTCGTGGCACTGCTCGGCAAATACACCCGAATGAGCTTCGGTCGCGCCATGCAGATGATCGACATGTGTATCATTTCGTCATCCTATTTCCTCTTCCACAGCATGGAGACAATAGTCTATGGTCTTTGCTTCACCTTTGTTGCGGCATACGTTTGCGACTATGTGATAAACGGTACGCGACAGACGGTGCAGTTCCTCATCATATCAAAGAAATATGACGAGATTGCTGATATTGTAAACGAGCGCATGCACCGTGGAGTTACGGTATTGTCAGGAACGGGATGGTTTAAGAAAAGCGACGTGAAGATACTCCTCATACTCACCCGTAAATACGAGTCGCAGGAGGTGTTCAACACCATAAAGCGTATAGACCCCAACGCTATGGTATCGCAGTCGTTCTGCCAGGGAGTGTTTGGCGAAGGTTTCGACAAAATAAAGTAAAGTCGCGCCACACGTCGCCAAGCAAGGCGGCTCCTCCAAAGCCCATATCCTTTACAAGACTCAAGTTATCAAGACACACGCCACCCAATGCCATCACCCGACTATCGACGATGCCGCTTTGGGTGGCTTTCTTTATATCGTCTTCTGTGAAAGCCGAACCATAGCCTTGCTTGGAAATGCTGTCGAAAATGGGGCTTAGGAAAACGTAGTCGCACACCTTTTTCCTCTCAACCACTTCGGCTAGCGAATGGCACGATGCCGACAGCACCACCCCACCCTCGATTTGCGGCGGATAGGGATTCCTTCCGTTCAGATGCACTCCGCAACCATATTCCACGGCAACGTCATGGCAGTCGTGCAGCGACAACCTGTCATGCCACCGCCCGTCAATCTGCTCTATCAGCCTCCTATGCTCCTCCCCCGAAGCTCCCAGCTTCCTGATATGAACCCTGTCAATCCCATTCTCAAACAGGGTGTTAATCAACATGCCCTCGTCCGAAACGAACGAGGGCTGTGTTATCACTATAAGTCTAAAGTCTGTCACGAACTTTAATCTTTAATTCTTAATTCTTAATTTTTAATTCTCAATTTCAACCTACGCTTGACTACAGTCTTTCAGCGAGTGGCTGATGCGGGCGGCACAGAAGTTGGGGCCGCACATGGTGCAGAACTCGCCTTCGGTCTTGTTTGAGGTCTTGTAGTATTCAAGAGCCTTCTCGGGGTCGAGGGCAAGGTTGAACTGGTCCTTCCAACGGAACTCGTAGCGAGCCTTCGAGAGGGCGTTGTCGCGAACCGTGGCACCAGGGTGGCCTTTGGCTATATCGGCAGCATGGGCGGCAATCTTATAGGTTATTACACCTGCACGCACGTCGTCCTTGTTAGGCAGCGCAAGATGCTCCTTTGGAGTGACATAGCAGAGCATGGCAGTGCCATACCAACCTATCATGGCAGCACCAATGGCACTGGTGATGTGGTCGTAGGCAGGGGCGATGTCGGTAACGAGAGGGCCAAGAGTGTAGAAAGGCGCACCGTGGCACTTCTCTATCTGACGGTCCATGTTGGCACGAATTTTCTGCATTGGCACATGACCAGGACCTTCGATGAACGCCTGCACGTTCTTTGCCCACGCACGCTCGACAAGCTCGCCCATAGTGTCAAGCTCGGCAAACTGAGCGGCATCGTTGGCATCGTAGGTTGAGCCTGGGCGAAGTCCGTCGCCAAGAGATATTGCGACGTCATACTTGGCGCAGATGTCGCAGATGTCGTCGAAATGGTCGTAAAGGAAACTCTCCTGCTGGTGAACGGTGCACCACTTGGAAATGATGCTTCCGCCACGGCTCACCATGCCTGTGAGTCGTCCCTGCGACAGAGGCACGTTCTTTAGGCGTATGCCACAATGGATGGTGAAATAGTCAACACCCTGCTCACACTGCTCAATCAGCGTGTCGCGGAAAATCTCCCATGTCAGGTCCTCTGCCTTGCCGTTCACCTTCTCGAAAGCCTGATACATTGGCACCGTGCCAACGGGAACAGGACAGTTGCGCAGAATCCATTCGCGTGTCTCGTGAATGTTCTTGCCAGTGGAGAGATCCATCAGCGTGTCGCCACCCCACTTGCAGCTCCAAACGCACTTCTCCACCTCTTCCTCGATGCTTGAGTTGAGGTGCGAGTTGCCGATGTTGGTGTTTATCTTCACGAGGAAGTCAGTTCCTATAATCATCGGCTCCGCCTCTGGGTGGTTGATGTTGGCAGGAATAACTGCACGACCTTCAGCCACCTTCTGACGCACGAACTCCGGCGTGATGTGTGTCTCGATGCCAAGCTCGCGGCAATTCATATTTTCACGAATAGCCACATATTCCATTTCCTCCGTAATGATGCCACGCTTAGCGAGTGCCATCTGTGTCTCGCCCTCCTTGCGCTTTGCTATCCACGGCTGGCGCAGTTTAGGCAGACCTTTTTCGAGGTCGATTTCCACGTTGGGGTCGCTGTACGGACCACTTGTGTCGTAGATATAGACGGGAGCATTTTCCTCAAAATGCTTCTCGCCCTTTTCGATAGTCACCGTAGGCGTGAGCGTCACTCGCCTCATGCCCACCTTCAGTTCGGGGTGAATAACACCGCTCATATAGACTTTCTCCGAACTGGGATAAGTGATTTTGATGTTGTTGTTCATATCGTTATAATTTTTTTTGGGGAAGGTAGAGGGTAGATGGTAGAGGGTAGAGATTAGTTCGAGCCTCTACCCACTACCTTCTACCTTCTACCCTCTAAAATAAATCTCATTTCCTCCACAGGATTCTCAGCTCTCAATATCGTACCGCTGAGAGCTATTCCACGTACTCCCGTGGCAAGTATCTCGTCGATGTCGTCGGCTGTTATGCCGCCAATGGCAACTACAGGCAAGTCGATGCCAGCGTCTTCCATTTTGGCAATGATGTCGCGATAGCCTTCCAAGCCAAGCACAGGAGCAAGGTTCTTCTTTGTCGTGGTGAAGCGGAAGGGACCGCAGCCTATGTAGTCGGCTCCTTGACTTGCCAGCCGTTCAATGTCCTCAAAGGTGTTTGCCGTACCACCGATGATAAACTCCTCGCCAAGCACACGTCGAGCCTCATCAACGGGCATGTCGTTCTTGCCAAGGTGTACACCGTCGGCCTTCAGCTCCTTAGCCAGCTCAACACGGTCGTCCAAAAGGAAAATGGCATCGTGGGCCTTGCACAAGGGCTGAATCTCAGCAGCCGCCTTACGCACCTCGTCGTCAGAGGCGTCTTTCATTCTAAGCTGAATCCATCGGCAACCGCCTTCGAGAGCCATTCGCGCTCCTTCTACATAGCCTATGGTTTCCGTTTCGTGGGTTATGAATTGTATTGCTCTCATAGCTTTCTAATGAAGAATTAAAAATTAAGAATTAAGAATTAACATGAAGAATCGCTATTTCTTTTTAAAGTGACAAGACTCCTTGGGTTGAAAAAATGGTTTACAGGGCCGTGACCATGACCTATCTCCACGTTAGCCCCCGCCTTGAGTGCCTCGGTTAGCCACTCCTTTGCCTTGCCTATCGCCTCGTCTGTTGCAAAGCCTTGCGCCAAAAACGATGTAATTGCCGACGAGAGCGAACAGCCTGTGCCGTGGGTGTTGCGTGTTGCCACATTCTCAGCCACATACTCACGCTCCACCTCGCCGTAAAGCCTGTCCACCTTCTGCCCTGCCAAGTGTCCGCCCTTGATTAGGAGATTGTTGCAACCGAGTTGCAACACACGGAGGGCAGCCTTGTCCATGGTTGCCTTGTCGGTTATCTTTATGCCCGACAGCACCTCTGCCTCAGGCACATTAGGAGTTAGCAGAGTGGCGAGAGGCAAGAGCTCACGGCAAAAGACCTCAACGGCATCGTCCTGCATCAACCGCGAACCGCTCGTTGCCACCATCACGGGGTCAACCACGAGGTGCGTCAAGCTGTATTGCCTTAGCGTTTCGGCAATGGCATGAATGGTAGCTGCATCGTTCACCATGCCTATCTTTACGGCTCGTGGCTCAATGTCGTCCATCACAGCCTTAATCTGCCCTGCCACAATCTCTGGCGGCACGGCATGGACGGCAGTCACACCAAGCGTGTTCTGCACCGTTATTGCCGTAATGGCAGAAGCGGCATAGCATCCAAGCGCCGACATGGTCTTGATGTCGGCCTGTATGCCTGCACCTCCCGACGAGTCGCTCCCCGCTATGGTGAGGGTTGCAATATATTGGCCCACCCCCGCCCCCTCCCTGGGGAGGGGAGATTTGTTCATCTTCATATTTTATTAGTTCTGAATCAAAGCGCCTCTTTTCACTCCCCCCTGGGGGAGCTGGAGGGGGCTACATCAAAGCTTCTGTCCCAATTCTTCCACACTGGCTCCATGCCCAAGGCTCTGAGGTCGGCATCCACCTGCTTTGCCGTGCGTGTGTCGCTCACGTCAAACTGCGCCAACGACTCGGGATGGCAGCAGTAGCCTCCTGGGTCGGTATGGCTTTCGGCACTCATCGTGGTCACGCCCAATGTTGCCATGTTGTTGCGCACCTCTGCCGTCTCTCGTGTGGAATAAGAAATGTCAACGTCGTGGTCGAATATGCGCATGGCAAATGTCACCTGTGCCAGCTCGCGGTCGGTCATCTCCACGTTTGGCTGGAATCCTCCGTTCTCTGCCATTCTCATTCGTGGGAAGTTCACAGAGTATTGTGTGCGCCAGTAGGTCTTCTCCAAATAGCGCAGATGGCGTGCAAGCATCACCACCTCCGTGCGCCAGTCTTCAAGTCCTATCAAGGCTCCCATACCTATCTTGTGTACACCGGCCTGCCCCATTCGGTCGTAGCCGTTCAGTCGCCACTCGTAGTTCGACTTCGGGCCTCGTGGGTGATACACCTTATATCGTTTCTCGTTGTATGTCTCCTGGAAGCAGATTACTCCGTTCAGTCCGTGGTTGCGTAGCTCGGCATATTCTTCGGCTGCCAGGGGCATCACCTCTATCTGCAGGTTGTTGAAGTAAGGCTTTGCGAGGTCGAGAGCCCTTGCTATGTATTTCACTCCCGTCAGCACCTTGTTCTCACCAGTAAGCACCAAGAGGTTGTCAAATGGCCCGAGTTTCTTTATCGCCTCATATTCGCGCACTATTTCCTCTTCGGTCAATATGGTGCGTGCCATTGGGTTCTGCACATGGAATCCGCAATAGACGCAGGAGTTGGAGCACGAGTTCGCAATATAAATAGGTATGAACATGTTTATCGTCTTACCGAAACGCTCACGTGTAATGCGCTGGCTCAGACGTGCCATCGGCTCAAGATATTTGTCGGCGGCTGGCGACACTAACGCCATGAAGTCATCGACGCTCAGATGGCTTTTGGCAAGCGCACGGCGCACGTCGGCGTCGGTCTTGCCCATTATCTGTTGGGTTGTCTCGTCCCAATCGTATTTCTGTATTTCGTCGTAAAACATTGTATCAATTTTTACAAAATTGAGATTAAAGAATTAAAGGATTAAAAAATTAAAGTGTTGTTGACAAGCTGACGAGTTGTTGCCTGTCGAACTTTAACCCTTTAATATTTTAATTTCCAGCGGCAAGCCGCTGGACTTATCCTCCGCAGAAAGCCTTCAGTATGACTATGTCGTCGCCATCTTTCAGCTGGCGGTTTTCCCATTCCGTGCGTGGCACCATCTCGTTGCTTATTGCCAGTGCCACACCCTTCTCAGGCAGTTTCTGTTCCTTAGCGAGGTCAGCCACGGTCACCGCCTGTGTCTCAACCTCCTTGTTGTTGATTTTTATTTTCATAGATGTTTTTTTTGAGAGGGTAGAGGGGAGAAGGTAGAGGGAAGAGAATACTGAACTGCCTCAAAATCACGGGTAGAACTATTCTCTACCCTCTACCTTCTACCTTCTACCTTCTACCCTCTAAAACCCTTACACATTCAAAAACGCTGTCAATGGCGAGCTGGCTTCGGCAGTCATGTCGGCCTGTTGCTGTGCAAGTCCTGCCTCATAAGCCTCGCGACCGCACTCCACTGCCTTCTTGAAGGCGCGGGCCATGGCAATTGGGTCACCAGCCACTGAGATGGCAGTATTCACGAGACATGCGTCGGCACCTATCTCCATTGCCTTGGCGGCATCGCTTGGGGCACCTATTCCGGCATCAACCACAACAGGCACCGTTGCCTCCTCGATGATGATGTTGAGGAAGTCGATGGTGCGCAAGCCCTTGTTAGTGCCTATTGGAGCAGCCAGTGGCATCACCGTGGCAGCACCAGCCTCAGCCAGTCGCTTGCAGAGCACTGGGTCTGCCTGACAGTAAGGCAGCACGACGAAGCCTTCCTTCACCAGCAGTTCAGTAGCCTTCAGCGTCTCCACTGGGTCGGGCAGCAGATAGCGGGGGTCGGGATGGATTTCCAGTTTCAGCCAGTTTGTTCCGAAGGCCTCACAAGCCATCTTTGCTGCAAACACGGCCTCCTCAGCGTTGCGTGTGCCCGATGTGTTGGGTAGCAGCTGTATGCCTGGACGTACAATGTGGCGAAGCATGTCGTCACCCTCGTCGTCAAGGTCGATGCGTTTCATCGCCATCGTCACCATCTCCGTTTCCGAAGCCTCGATGGCCTTGCTCATAATGTCGTTGGAACCGAATTTTCCTGTTCCAAGAAACAGTCGGGAGTTGAATTCCTTACCTGCAATAATCAATTTTTCCATTGTCGTAATGGTATAAAACAATATAAATTATCAAATAAGGAGATGCTCTGAGATTGCGTTGTTCTCGTCGTTTTCTTATCCCTACGGCGGCATTATCCGCGTCAGGTTCTACGGGTGTAATCTCAGCCTGAACAAACGTTCAAGCACCCCTACCAGCCCGTTTGGCTGGATTTCTGTGGGCAAAATTAATAATAATATGCTGAACCGCAAAATAAAACACACTTTTTTTCACTATTTTTTTGAGTAAGCAGATATTTCATGTAACTTTGCAACCAAAACAACTTTCACAATGGACAAGACAATAGAGACACATCCCTTCGAGCCTTTCCTGCCTAAAGGCGCACGGTTGCTGATGCTCGGCACTTTCCCACCCTCGGAGAAGCGCTGGTGCATGAAGTTCTACTACCCCAACTTCATGAACGACATGTGGCGCATCTTCGGCATCCACTATTTTTCCGACAAGAACCATTTCATCGTCCCTGGCGAGAAGCGCTTCGACGTTGATCGCATAAAGCAGTTCCTAACCCAGCATGGCATTGCCCTTTTCGACACCGCCGTACGCGTCTGCCGCACAAAGAACACCGCCTCCGACAAGGATCTCGAAATCATTGAGCCAACCGACGTCACCTCCATGCTCCTTTCGCTGCCCGAGTGCAAGGCGGTAGTCACCGCCGGTCAGCTTGCCACCGAGACCTTCTGCCGCCACTTCGACATTACCATACCCAAAGTAGGCGAATACGTCGAGTTCCCACTTCCCAACACGTCCCGCCTCCTCCGCCTCTACCGCATGCCCAGCTCCTCCCGCGCCTATCCCATGAAGCCCGAGAAGAAAGCCGAGCAGTATGCCAAGGTGTTCGACTATATAAGACCTTAGGTCTTGTAAAATGAAAATAAAGACTAATTTATTTTGCCATTTCACACATTATTATTACCTTTGCACTCGTATGAAAGAGATATTTGTGAAAGATTCAGACTTGCGACGTGCGGCAAGCGAGGGAATGGACGAGTTCGTCGATGTGTTTTTCAACGCCATATCAGAGGCGGTGGGTGGTGAACTGACAGCCGAGACAATGGCTCAGCTCAATGCCGACCAGCTGACGCTGTGGGCTTACCACGCCCTGCACGAGGAGGTGATGGACGGCGGATTCGTGCAGCTGATACATAATGGCTACGGCGACTTCATCTTCCTCAACCCATTTGCTAAGGCTATAAAGGACTGGGGACTGCGCGACCTGTCGAAGATGATTTACGAGGTGAAACGGCTCTATCGGACACACAAGGACGAGATAATGCGCGACTGCACGGACGACGAGTTCATGGGTCTGTTTGAGAAAATGCCTGAGTTTGACGACTTCGACGACGAGTTCGTGGAGAACGAGGAGCGTTGGACCGCACAGGTGGCAGAATACATAGACAACAACATTGAACGTTTTGCAACAGTAAAAGAAGAATGAATAAAGACGAACTGAACATAAGGAAGAAAAGTCCGGTCAACATACGCAACAAGAAAGCCTCGTTTGAGTATTTCTTCATTGAGACTTTCACGGCGGGAATAGTGCTGACAGGCACAGAGATAAAGTCCATCAGACTTGGCAAGGCCTCGTTGGTGGACACCTTTTGCTTTATCACCAATGGTGAGATTTGGGTGAAGGGAATGAGCGTAAGCCCTTATTTCTACGGCTCATACAACAACCACGAGATGAAGCGCGACAGGAAACTGCTGCTGAACAGGAAAGAGATTCAGAAGCTTGAAAGCGCTACTAAACAGACTGGCTACACGATAGTTCCACTTCTCGTATTCATCGACCAGAACGGACGAGCCAAGATGGACATCGCCCTATGCAAGGGTAAAAAGGTGTTTGACAAGCGACAAACGCTGAAGGAGAAAGAGGACCGAAGGGAGATGGACAGGGCAATGAAACATTATTGAGTGAAGAATTAAGTATTACTGGAGTTAAGGAGTTCAAGGAGTTAAGACACTACTTAACTCCATAAAGTGGAGCTAATGCTAAGCTTAATACATTTATTATATGGACATTAGAGATATAGTCAAGGAACGTATATTGATTCTGGATGGTGCTATGGGCACTATGATCCAGAAATACGGACTGACGGAAGAGGATTTCAGAGGCAGCCGCTTTGCAGACACGACGACACAGATGAAGGGCAACAACGATATGCTCAACATAACGTGCCAGAACGTGATAGAGGACATACACAGGAAGTATCTTGAAGCGGGTGCCGACATAATATCTACAAACACATTCAGCAGCCAACGCATATCGCAAGCCGACTACAAGTTGGAGGACTACAGCCGCGAGATGGCTTTCGAGGGAGCACGCATAGCAAGGCGAATGGCCGACCGATACAGCACAGAGGAAAAGCCACGCTTCGTGGCTGGCTCGGTGGGACCAACGAACAAGACCTGCTCGATGAGTCCCGACGTGAGCAATCCCGCAAAGCGCGACCTAACCTACGACCAACTGTTTGATGCCTACACCGAACAGATGGAAGGACTGATGGAAGGTGGTGCGGACATAATCCTGATTGAGACAATATTCGATACGCTGAACGCAAAGGTGGCAATAGATGCGGCAATTACTGCCATGGGAAAACTCGGGAAAGAATTGCCGATAATGCTCTCGGTGACGGTGAGCGACCTTGCGGGAAGGACATTGAGCGGACAGACGCTCGACGCATTCATGGCAAGCGTTGCCTCCTACCCTATCTTCTCCATAGGACTGAACTGCTCGTTTGGCGCACGGCAGATGAAACCCTTCATTGCCGAACTGGCGAGAAAGGCACCATGGTATGTGAGCGCACACCCCAACGCAGGTCTGCCAAACTCAATGGGACTCTACGACGAGACTGCCGAGACAATGGCTCCACAGATAGGAGAATACATTGACGAGGGACTGGTGAACATCGTTGGCGGATGCTGCGGCACGACAGACGAGTTCATTGCCCGCTATGTTCCATTAGCTGAGGGCAAGAAGCCACGGCAGCCAAAGGCAAAGCCTGAGACCATGAGGCTGAGCGGACTCGACCTGCTCGACGTGACACCCGAGCTGGGCTTCGTGAACGTGGGAGAGCGATGCAATGTGGCTGGCTCAAGGAAATTCCTACGACTGATAAAGGAGAAGAGCTACGACGAGGCAATAGGCATAGCAAGGAAGCAAGTGGCTGACGGAGCACAGGTGATAGACGTGAACATGGACGACGGACTGCTCGACGCAGAGGAGGAGATGAGGACTTTCCTCAACCTCATAGCCGCAGAGCCCGACGTGACCCGCGTGCCAGTGATGATTGACTCGTCGAAATGGGACGTGATCACAGCAGGACTGAAATGCGTGCAGGGCAAGTGCATTGTGAACTCCATATCGCTGAAAGAAGGCGAGGAGGTGTTCAAGAGCCATGCCCGCGACGTGATGCGCTATGGAGCGGCGGTTGTGGTGATGTGTTTCGACGAGCAAGGACAGGCAACGACCTACGAGCGCAGGATAGAGATAGCGGAGAGGGCTTACCGAATTCTGACCAAGGAGGTCGGGATGAATCCGTTAGACATAATATTCGACCCTAACGTGCTTGCCATAGCCACAGGCATGGAGGAGCACAACGCCTACGCAGCCGACTTCATAAGGGCTACGGAATGGATAAGGAAAAACCTGCCAGGGGCACATGTGAGCGGAGGAGTGAGCAACCTCTCGTTCTCGTTCCGTGGCAACAACTACATCCGCGAGGCGATGCACGCCGTGTTCCTCTACCATGCCATTGCAAAGGGAATGGACTTCGGCATAGTGAACCCCGCAACGAAAGTGCTCTACAGCGACATTCCTGACGACCAGTTGCAGACAATAGAGGACGTGATACTCAACCGCCGACCCGACGCAGCTGAGCGACTAATTGAGTTGGCTGAGAAGATAAAGGCTGAAGCTGACGCGCAGAAGGGAGGTGGAGCAGCGGCAAGCCACGACGAGAAGGAGGAGAAATGGCGCGGCGAACCATTGGAGAAGCGCTTGGAGCATGCACTGATAAAGGGCATTGGCGACTATCTTGAGACCGACCTTGCCGAGGCGTTGGAGAAATATCCTAAGGCGGTGAGCATAATAGAAGGTCCGCTGATGGATGGAATGAACACCGTGGGCAAACTGTTCGGAAGCGGCAAAATGTTCCTGCCACAGGTGGTGAAGACAGCGAGGACAATGAAGCAAGCCGTAGGAATACTGCAACCACACATTGAGGCACAGAAGACCGAGGGAAGCGCAAAGGCTGGAAAAGTGTTGCTGGCAACGGTGAAAGGCGACGTGCACGACATTGGAAAGAACATCGTGGGTGTTGTGATGGCTTGCAACAACTATGAGGTGATTGACATGGGTGTGATGGTGCCAACGGAGCAGATAGTGAGGAAAGCCATTGAGGAAAAGGTTGACATCATTGGCCTGAGCGGACTCATTACGCCGAGCCTGGAAGAGATGGTGAACGTGGCTACAGAGATGGAGAAAGCTGGTCTGCGACTACCAATAATGATTGGCGGCGCGACGACGAGCGAACTCCATGTGGCACTGAAGATAGCCCCTGTGTATAGCGGTCCTGTACTTTGGATGAAAGACGCCTCACAAAACCCCATAATAGCCTCGCAGCTGCTCAACACCGAAGAGGAAGAGAAGCTGGAAGCGGAACTGAACGAGAAATACGAACAGATGCGCAATGCCTACAATGCCAACCAAAAGCCACTGGCAAGCATCGAGGAAGCGAGGAAAAACAAGTTGAAGCTCTTCGAGGAGTGAGGAGTGTGGAGCGAGGAGTGTGGAGTGAGGAGTGAGATATGTTAAGGGGTTGAGGATTTTGAAAGGTTTAAAAGGTTTAAAGAGTAAAAGAAAATAAAGAATGATTAGGACAATACTTTTCGATATGGGTGGAGTGGTGATAACACTCGACCAACAACAGGCAATAAGGCGGTTTAAGGCACTCGGACTGGAGGATGCCGAACAGCGGCTCGACGCTTATACGCAACAGGGAATATTCGGCGACCTTGAAGCTGGAAAAATCAGCGACGAGGACTTCCGACGCGAACTCAGCCTACTGGTGGGACGCGAACTGACATGGGACGAGTGCCTCTATGCTTGGAAAGGCTACTGCGGCGACGTGCCAAAGCGCAACCTTAGGAAGATGCAAGAGCTGAGGGAGAGAGGCTATCGCGTGGTGCTGCTTTCGAACACCAACCCCTACATGATGTCGTGGGTGATGAGCGACGAGTTTGATGGCGAGGGCCATTCGCTTGCCTATTATCTCGACGAGGCTTATATGAGCTACAAGTGCGGAGCCATGAAGCCAAACGAGATTTTCTTCAACGCCGTGCTGAAAGGAGAGAACCTCGTGCCAGATGAGACCCTTTTCCTCGACGACGGACCACGAAACATTGAGGCTGCAAAAGCCCTTGGAATAAAGACGTTCCTCGTGGACAACGGCGAGGACTGGACAGAAGAAATTGAAAACTACCTGAAATAACATCAAAATGAGAAAGACTGCAATACTGTTACTACTATTGGTGGCATTGACCACGGCGGCACAGCCGAAACGCGAGTTCCGTGGCGCATGGATTCAGTGTGTGAACGGACAATTCCTCGGAATGTCAACCGAAACAATGCAAAAGACATTATCCTACCAGCTCGACGAACTACAGAAAGACGGGGCAAACGCCATAATATTCCAGGTTCGTCCCGAATGTGACGCACTCTACGAGAGCAGCATCGAGCCTTGGAGCCGCTTCCTCACAGGACAACAGGGCAAGGCTCCAAGCCCTTATTGGGACCCGCTGCAATGGATGATAGACCAGTGCCACAAGCGTGGCATGGAACTGCACGCATGGATAAATCCCTATCGTGCGAAGACAAAGACCACCACACAACTCGCCTCCAACCACGTGGCAATAAAGCATCCAGAGCGCGTGTTTGCCTACGACGGACAGTTCATAATGAACCCTGCCTTCGAGGAAAACCGCTCTTATATTTGTAATGTTGTGGGCGACATTCTGCGCCGCTACGACGTGGATGGGCTGCACATTGACGATTACTTCTACCCCTATCCCGCAGCAGGGCAGACCATACCCGACGCACGGCAGTACAGCGAGATGTCGAACGGCATTAACAACATCAGCGACTGGCGCAGATACAACGTAAACCTGTTCATTCAGCAGTTACACGACACCATAGCGAGTGTTAAGCCATGGGTGAAGTTCGGAGTGTCGCCTTTCGGCATCTACCGCAACAAGAAGAGCTCGCCCATAGGCAGCGAGACAAACGGTCTGCAGAACTACGACGACCTCTATGCCGACGTGCTGCTCTGGGTGAACAACGGTTGGATAGACTATTGCGTGCCGCAGATTTACTGGCAGATAGGCCACTCGGCAGCCGACTACAAGACACTGATAGAATGGTGGAACCGCTATGCGGGAGGTCGCCCTCTGTTCATTGGCGAGGACGTGGAGCGAACGGTGAAATATCCCGACCCACAGAATCCTAACAGCCACCAGCTTCCGGCAAAGATGGCATTGCACCAACAGATGCACAACGTGCAGGGAACGGTGCTGTGGTATGCCAAGGCTGCGGTGGATAACGTGGGCAACTACGGCACACTGTTGCGCAACAACTATTG
Organism: uncultured Prevotella sp.; assembly: GCA_945833995.1. Classification (GTDB taxonomy): domain Bacteria; phylum Bacteroidota; class Bacteroidia; order Bacteroidales; family Bacteroidaceae; genus Prevotella. Next base: position 9,931 of record CAMAGM010000002.1, on the reverse strand, counting down.
GCGCACACCTGCCCTACAGCCACTAATGCCGTTCATCGACTCAAAGGCACCTAAGAAACCACGCAAGGTGAAGCCCGTGTGGACAGCCGATGGCTACATACTCTTCTGGACAGCACCAAGCGGGAAAGGATGGAAGGACGAGGCAACGAAATATGTTGTCTATCGTTTTGCCAAAGGAGAGAAGATTGACTACAACAATGCGGCGAACATAGTAGCCATAACGTCAGACACGTTCTACAAACTGCCTTACGACAATGGCAAGACAAAATACACCTATGCCGTCAGCGCGCTCGACAGAATGCAAAACGAGAGCAAGGCGGTAAAGAAGAAGCTGAAGCTGTAGTCTCTTTAATTTTTATTTTTTAATTTTTTAATTTCGCAAAGCGATTGTATGGCAGAGAATAATTCAGCAAAGACACGCAGGGCAAGCAAGCCTGCACCTGTCGATAACACATACGGACACCTTCAGCCACAGGCTCTCGATGTGGAGAGAGCTGTGCTTGGAGCCTTGATGATAGACCGCGACGCCTACGCCGTGGTCTGCGAGATACTCTATCCCGAGAGTTTCTACGAGCAGCGCAACCAACTCATCTACGAGGCAATAAGAAGCCTCAGCCTGGCAGAGAAGCCCGTGGATATGCTCACAGTGACCGACGAACTGGAGCGCAGTGGCAACCTTGAGAAGGTGGGAGGACCGCTATACATCTCCGAACTAACCACAAAGGTGGCTTCGTCGGCAAACATCGAGTACCACGCACGCATCGTGGCACAGAAATTCCTTGCCCGACAGCTCATATCCTTTGCCAGCGTGATAGAGACAAAGGCATTCGACGGAACAGTGGATGTCGATGACCTGATGCAGGAGGCAGAAGGCTCGCTATTCGAGCTCTCGCAGCGCAACATGAAGAAGGACTACACGCAGATTGACCCTGTCATATCCAATGCCATTGAGGTGATACAGAAAGCTGCCGCAAACAAGGATGGACTCACAGGTGTGCCCACTGGCTACCACAAGCTCGACGACATCACCAGTGGCTGGCAGCCCTCAGACCTTGTCATCATTGCCGGACGACCTGCGATGGGAAAGACCTCGTTCGCTCTTTCCATGGCAAAGAACATTGTGGCTGACTTTAGAGTGCCTACGGCTTTCTTCTCGCTTGAGATGAGCAACGTGCAACTCGTCAACCGACTCATCTCCAACTGCTGTGAGATTCAGGGAAGCAAGATTCTCAACGGACAGCTGAAGCCCGACGAGTGGGACCGACTGGACAAGCGGATAAACAACCTCTTGGGCGCACCACTCTACGTTGACGACACACCAGGACTCTCCGTATTTGAGCTGCGCACCAAAGCCCGCCGGCTCGTGAGGGAACACGGTGTGAAACTTATAATGATTGACTACCTGCAGCTGATGAACGCCAACGGAATGCGTTTCAGCAGCCGACAGGAAGAGGTTTCGACCATATCGCGCTCGCTGAAAGGACTTGCCAAGGAGCTGGACATACCTATTCTCGCACTCAGTCAGCTGAACCGTGGAGTGGAGTCGCGCGAGGGACTTGAGGGCAAGCGTCCGCAACTGAGCGACTTGCGCGAGTCGGGAGCCATTGAGCAGGATGCCGACATGGTGCTCTTCGTACACCGACCCGAGTACTACCACATCTATCAGGACGAGAAGGGACGCGACCTGCACGGCATGGCACAGATAATCATTGCCAAGCACCGTAAGGGTGCCACGGGCGACGTGCTACTGACGTTCCGGGGCGAGTTCACACGCTTTGAGAACCCAGAGGACTCCTCGCTGCGCCCAATGCCTGCAAACGAGGGCGAGATAGTAGGGTCGAAGGTGAACGGCGACGACATGGCGCCAATGGACGGATTCCCACCGCCACCACCTTTTGCAGACGGTCCAATGCCATTCTGACACGAACAAAACAAAACAAAATAAAACAACTCACTATGTTAGGAAAAAAAATAAAATGGAAAAGGACTTGCTTATTGCTTTGCGCCATAGGCATGTCCGTACTAAAGACATCAGCCATAACAATGGCTGAACTGCAAGCGGAGAACGAGCTGCTGCAAATCAGGTCGAAGGTAAACTTCCTTTCGCTCTTGGTAATCATCTGTGTCATTATCGTCTTCTTCATGTGGGGTATGAAGGAGCGACACCGCAAGCACGTCATGCTGCTTGAACGCAAGAATCAGGCGCTGCAACGCACAAACAAACTGGTGGAGGAGGCAAAGGACTTTGCCGAGCATGAGTCGCACATGAAATCCATCTACACAAAGAACCTCTCGCACGAGATACGCACCCCGCTGCACCAGATGTATGGTTTCGTGCAACTGCTTGCAAACACCGACGTGCCACTCGACGAAGAACAGCGAAAGGAAGTGGTGAATGCTATTTTCGAGGGCTGCGAGCAACTGACGCGGGTGGTGGAGAACATCGACATCGTCTCGGCAAAGCTCGACAAGATGGAGACTCTGTCGGAAGTGGAGTCGGTATTGAAGGTAGAATAATTGAGTAGAAACCATAAACGCACCGAATTATGATACACAATACAAGTCAAATGCCATCGCTGATTAGGTTCGGACTGGCTTTCCAACATCTTCTGGCTGTCTTTGCAGGCACCATCTTTGTGCCCGTAGTCTTGGGGTTGCCAATACCCATTGCCCTGTTCTTCTCTGGCATAGCCACACTGGTGTTCCACTATTTCACTTCAGGAAAAATCCCTCTCTATCTCAGCAGTTCATTCACCGTGCTTGCGGGAATGGCGTTCATCCGCCAGTCGTGCGTAAGCAAGGGAATGGCTGACGACATAGCCCTATGCTACACCTGCTTCGGAGCTTTCGTCATTGGCGTGGTTTATCTCGTGGTGGCACAAATTCTGCGTTTCGTCTCACGCCATCACATCACCCGCCTCTTTCCACCTGTGCTTACCGGCTCGTTCATCATGGCTCTCGGCATCGACATGCTTTTCTCAGCCACATACTCCATAAAGACCGACTGGATTACGGGCATCGCAACCATTGCCGCCATTGTGCTTACCCAAATGCTGTGCAAGGGCTTTTGGCAAATAATGTCAATAAATGCCGGGATACTTGTGGGAATAGTGGTGTCGTATTTCAGTGGGAGCATCAATCTTGAGGGCATATTGGACGCGACATCGCTGTCGCAGCCTTTCAACGACAACTACATGGCATTCCGCATACTTGAGGACTTCGACCTTGAGATGTTCATAGCCACAGTGCTCACCGTCATTCCTCTCGCACTGATAGCCATTGGCGAGCACATATCCGACATGCTTGCCATATCACGCACCACGGGAAAAGACTATCTGCGCGTCATGGGACTGCCACGCACAATGAGTGCCAACGGTCTCGCCATATTGGTGGCCTCGGTGTTCGGTGCCCCAAAGACCACAGCCTACACACAGACCACTGGACTCATACAGCTCAACCGTGTGTGCGACCCATACATCCTGCGCTACACAGCCTTGCTCATGATACTGCTGTCGTTCTCGCCGAAGGTGGCTGCCTTGGTTGGAGCCATACCAATGGCTGTGATTGGCGGAATAACGCTCGTGATGTATTGCATGGTAATACTCGTGGGCTGGCGCACCATTGGCTCGGTTGGCAATGAGCGGTTCTCTGTACGCTCCATAGTCATTGTTGTGGCGGTGCTCGGTGTAGCCCTTGGCATCAAGTTTTTCTGCAATGGAGGCATCCAGGTGGGCAACACCACGCTGACATCGCTCACGCTCGCCTTCATTGCTGGCATATTACTAAACCTCATAATTCCCCAGAAACATGAAAACGCTGACTAAACTTTTCGGATTCAGAGCTGCCAAGCACTCGCTGCCTACGGAGATATTCGCAGGATTCAGCACCTTTATAGTTATGGCATACATTCTCGCCCTTGCGCCTAAGACATTCGTGGGCGTTGGAGGCGAGGCAGACCCATTTCCCACCGAAGCGTTGTTCACCGCCACCGCCATAGTGAGCATGATCAGCACTTTTATCATGGCGTTCTATGCCAAGCTGCCCATTGCTGTGGCGCCAGGAGTGGGCTTGCTCTATTTTATCAGCGGCACGGTGTGCACCACCATGGGCTATTCATGGCATTTCGCACTTACGGCAATATTCCTTGAGGGAGTGCTTTTCATGATTCTCTCGTTCTCAGGATTGCGCACGCTGATTGTAGAGTGCATTCCCATCTCGCTGCGCAGTGCCATAGGTGTTGGCGTAGGTTTTTTCCTTGCCTCGCTCGGACTAAAGAGCGCGGGGATGACCGAACCCAGCTCTGCCATCATATCTTTGGCAAACATCGTCACAGAGCCTGAGAAGCAACTATTTGCCGTATGCCTCATCCTTTCGGGAGTGTTGATAATATTGAAGGTGCGTGGAGCCATATTCTTCAGCATCGTAGCCACGACAATCATTGGCATACCCATGGGACTGACCCACATCGACAGCATTGCCCAAATGCCAGCCTCGCCCATGCCACTATTCTGCGAGATGGAATGGAGCAGTGAGATTTTCTCCATCGACATGCTCGTGTGCGTGGTATCCATTCTTTTCCTCGATATGTTCGACACCATCGGCACCGTGATGGGAGTCATGTCCGACAGCATTTCAAGAGCCAACGGACACGTTCCGCGAATGTCGCGCATACTTCGGGCTGACGCTATCAGCTCGTTGCTCAGTGGTGTCTTCGGCACGTCAACATGCACGAGCTATCTTGAGAGTGCTACCGGAGTGGCTGAGGGAGGTCGCACAGGGGTCACCTCGGCAGTGACTGCCCTCTGCTTTCTCATAGCCATCTTCCTCTCGCCCCTGTTCCTTGCCATTCCCTCTGTAGTCACTGGTGCCGTATTGCTTATCGTCAGCGTCAGGATGTTCTCGGCAATAAAGCACATCAACCTGTCTGACCCCGTAGAGGCAATACCATCAGTACTGGTCATTCTCGTGATGGCAATAATAGGAAGCATCAGCGATGGCATCGTAGTAGGAGTGATTACCTACGCCGTGTTCAACTTCACGTCAGACATGAAGAAAGAACGCCTACGCCGCAAAAGCGGGAAAATCTTTGAACAATAGTTTTTTTTGAGTGAAGAGTGAAGAATGAAAAGTGAAGAGTTATGATTACTATCAGAACTGCGCAAAGTGTACGACTTGGCAGTAATCACAACTCTTCACTTTTCACTCTTCACTCATCACTCTTCACTCATCACTAATCAAACCAACAGATAAACCGTGATTCCCGCCACAACAATGTATAGCACTGCCCATGGCAACGACTGCTTCAGAATCTCACCCTCCTTGCCCTGGAGGTTGCAGGCAGAGGTGGCAATGGCGATGCTCTGAGGCGAGATGATTTTTCCACCCGTTGCTCCCACCGTGTTTGACGCGGCAAGCCAGTCGGGACTCACATTGATGTGACCAGCCACAGTTGACTGCATCTTACCGAACAGGATGTTTGCCGAGGTGTCGCTACCGGTGATGAACGTTCCAATTCCACCTACAAGCGGAGCAAACAACGGATAGACAGCACCCGTGGCAGCGGCAAGTCCACCAGCTATAACGGTAATCATGCCCGCATAGTCCATCACGGTGGAGAAACCTACGAGACAAACAACGGTTATGATGGTCGCCTTCAGCGACTTGGCAGTTTTCCACAGTGTCTTCATTATTCCACCTACCGAGGCACCCTGAATAAGTCCGCCAATCAGCGTACCGAGGAAAAGCAACAAGCCTGCATGTGTCAGCCAGCTTATCTTGTAGGGCTTAATAGCCTCCACTGGGAAGTTTATCGTCGTCACGAGCGTTGAGCTCAACACCTCACGTATGGCTGGGAACAGCGGACTCGTAATGATGACGAGCAGCAGGATGAGCAGATATACGCTCCAGGCGTTGAGCAGCTCGCCTGCGGTGATTTTCTTCGCGTTCTGGGGCTTCTCGCTCTTCACGAACTTGGCTGCCACCACAATCACGATGATGGATAGCAAGCTACCAATGATGGCTGGCGACTCAGCACCCATGAATCGGGCGGCGGCATACTGTCCGCCAAGCGACACGACACCAGTGACGAGCGACAGCACGATGTTCTTCATCAAAGCCTGTCGGCGGTTGTCTGCCATATATACTATTATAAAAGGTATGATGAACATCAGCGGAGCCAACTGCAACACAACGTTGGCACTGAGCAAGTTCACGTCCAAGCCTGTCTCGTTGGCAAGCACTATCACCGGAGTGCCTATGGCACCAAACGTCGTGGCAACGCTATTGGCAATGAGGCATACCACGGCAGAGAACACAGGCTTATAGCCAAGACTTATGAGTATGGCTGCGGGAATGGCAACGGCAGTGCCAAAACCAGCCATTGCCTCAAGAATGCCGCCAAAGCCCCACGTCAGCAACAGCACCTGAATGCTGCGGTCGGTGGAAATCATCGAGAACTGACTCTTTATCACCTCCATCTTGCCAGTCAGCAACAGCGTGTTGTAGCTGAATATTGCCATGAGGATGATGATGAGAATCGGAGAGATGGCTTTCGTGGCACCATAGAGGAACGAGAACGACATGTCGTGTACCGACATTCCAAAACCAAACACTGCAATCAGAGCCGTAACGACCAAAGTGATCAGGCTGCTGCGGTCGCCAGGTTGTTTCAAGACTGCCATGAGAACTATCAGCAAGGCAATCGGGACGAGGGATAATAAAATGTCCATAGTTTAAGTTTTTTATTTTTGTATTTTTGTCATTGTCGGTTGCAAATGTAGTAAATCTTTTCGACAATGATTCACTTTTGGAGCTTTTTTTTCGTCATAAACACATTTTTTTTCCAAAACAGTGTGATATGGAAAACTTTTTTGCTAACTTTGCCGACCAAAACAGACAACGATATGAAGGAAAAAATACTTTTCGTGTGTCTCGGAAACATCTGCCGCTCCCCAGCTGCCGATGGCATACTGAAGGCACAAGTCAGAGAGCGTGGACTTGACCACCTCTTCGAGATCGACTCTTGCGGCATCGGCTCATGGCACATAGGACAGTTGCCCGACTCACGCATGCGACGCCACGGACACGACCACGGCTACCGTTTCGACCACCGTGCACGGCAAATCAGCAAGGACGATTTCACGCGTTTCGACCGCATCATAGTAATGGACAACGACAACTATCGGGCAGTGAGCTCGCTCGCACCCGACAAGTCATACATGGGGAAGGTGGAGATGATAGCCCGCTATCTGCGCCACCACAAGGGACAAACCACCGTACCCGACCCATACTATGGCAACGACCGCGACTTCGAGTTCGTAATCGAACTGCTTGAGGACGCTTGCGAGGGAATAATCGACGACATACTAACAAAACAAACAATAAGACAATGAACATTGGAGACAAACTGCCCGATATGCTCGGGCTCAACGAGAAGGGCGAGGCAATAACACGCGAGAGCCTTGCAGGAAAGAAAGTAGTGCTCTACGTCTATCCAAAGGACAACACCTCCGGCTGCACCGCCGAGGCATGCTCCCTCAAGGACCACTACAACGAGTTGCAACAGGCAGGCTATGCCGTCATTGGCGTAAGCAAGGACTCAGCGGCAAGCCATCAGAAGTTCATCGACAAGTATGAGCTTCCATTCCCACTCATAGCCGACGTTGACACCACCCTACTCCAGCAACTTGGCGCTTGGGGAGAGAAATCGATGTGTGGAAAGAAATACATGGGCGCCCTGCGCACCACATACCTCGTGAACGAGGAAGGCGTGATTGAAAAGATCTTCACCCCAAAGGAGATAAAGACAAAGATTCACGCCGAGCAAATTCTCGACTACATCAAATAAGCAAAAAGGAGAGTGGAAAGACAACTTTTCACTCTCTTTTCTTTGTCAAATCCAAAATTATAGTTACCTTTGCACACGAAAACCGACCTGCGCCCATAGTTTAATGGATAGAATGAAGGATTCCGGTTCCTTTGGTTGGGGTTCGATTCCCCATGGGCGTACACATAGACAGCCATCCGTTGCCTATGTTTTAGAAAGATTTCCGGCGAAAGTTGCCTATGTTTTAGAAAGATTTTCAGCGAAAGTTGCCTATGTTTTAGAAAAAAGTAGCATCTAAAAATAATAGTTTTGTGACTTTTATTTTGTAATGTCTTCGATTTGCACTATCTTTGCACCGTCATATTGTTAAATAGGATGAATATGTTTGCAAGGGATTTGACATCACAATTGAGACAATGGCGGGACAATCCCCGTCGAAAACCACTTGTGCTCCGAGGGGCAAGACAGGTGGGAAAGACAACACTGGTCAAGGAATTTGGTCAGGAGTTCGACTCCTTTATATCACTTAATCTGGAAACAGACGATTCTGGCTTATTCCGTCGTTTTAGTAATGTACTCGACATTTGGCAATATCTCTGTTTGAAACACCATATCGTACAGGACAAGAGCAAAACAGTCCTGATATTTATCGACGAGATACAGGAAGAGCCTAAAGCCGTAGCCATTCTGCGTTATTTCTATGAAGACCTGCCTTGGGTGTATGTAATAGCCGCCGGTAGCCGTTTGCATAGCCTTATGAGACAGAATGTTTCGTTTCCTGTGGGGCGTGTGGAATATCTGACCTTGCGCCCATGTTCTTTTGTAGAATATATAAACGCCAAGGAAGGAGTACAATGGGCAGATATGGTTCGCACCATTTCTGTTCCCGATTTTATGCATGAGGAAATGATTTCCGCCTTCAACACCTATGCTCTTATCGGTGGAATGCCCGAGGCAGTAAGTGAATTTATTGACAATATGGATATTGAAAAACTGTCGCCAATATTTAATTCGTTAATCAAAGGTTATAATGAGGATGCCGAGAAATTCGCAAAGAATTCCGAACAAGTAAGGCTTTTGAGGCACATATTGGCTACGGCATGGTTTTCGGCTGCTGAAACCATCACATTCTCTGGATTTGGCGACAGCAAATATACTTCCACACAGATACATGACGGAATGGACTTGTTGGAGAGAGCCTATCTGCTGTCGCTTGACTATCCCGTGACCTCAACCACCGCCCCCGCATTGCCGTCAACCCGACGTTCTCCAAAGCTGATAATGGTTGACACAGGTCTAACAAATTTCATGGCTGGCATACAATTGGAGTATCTCCAAAACAAAGACCTACTCGATACATGGCGAGGCAGGTCGGCAGAACACATCGTGGCACAGGAACTACGTGTGGTGCTCGACAGACATTACCGCGAACAACAATATTTCTGGATTAGGGACAAGAAAGGATCTACTGCCGAGGTAGATTTTGTATGGCAGGAAGGAACCAGCATCATCCCTATTGAAGTCAAGGCAGGCACAAACTCCCATCTGCGTTCGTTGCATACCTTTGTCAATGGCTGTAACCGCAGTGTTGTTGCCGTAAGAATATGGAGCGGTCCTCTGTCGGTACAAGACATCGAGACCCCATCGCCAGAAAACAAGCCATTCCGCCTGATAAACCTCCCATTCTATTATGCGGGACAGCTTGACAAGGTTCTTGCGAAGTATCGTTAATATAAATTGTCGTTCAACGTTTTACATTGACTTCCTATCGTCTTGTTTATAAAACAGGTTGACAAGCATATTTATTATCTATAATCCTCGTTGACAGTACATTGTAGTGCATAAACGGTGTCTGTCCCCTGTTCAAGGATCTGTCCCTATGACCCCTAAATTGACTACCCACTTGTTTTTAATGTCTAACCAACTTGTTTCCGACCCGTAAACAAGGGGTTTAGGGTGGAAGAGAACCCTCCAAACGAACTTTAATTTTTAATTCTTAATTTTGCAAAGCGACTTCCCTTCCAAACACGACAGGAGTCCAATAGCTCGTATTCTTGCCCCGACATCAATGTCCACAGGGGTAATATCCCTTCCGTGCGCAGCCAT
>CAMAGM010000001.1 GCA_945833995.1 uncultured Prevotella sp. | reverse complement strand
GCAGCACTGGGGGTGTGGGCGTCTCGCCCGCACCTCGCCTACGAGGTAATATTGACAAAAGGCATTTTGCATGATGGTGCGCAAGGTGCGGGCGAGACGCCCACACCCCCAGCCGTTGCCGCTGGATATTCAACCACATTAAATGGTGGGAACCAACGGTCGCTGGCCAAAGGGAAAAGCAAAGTTCAGTTAATTCATATATATAAATTTTCAAACTACCTGTCATCTGTCGCCTTATCTTTGTAATAGTCTAATATACAGTTATTTAATATGGTTTGCAACTTTATATAATTACACCAAGGCTTCTCTCAGCATATATCCACTTATTGGTACTGCCTCGTTGTTTATGAAAACATGCCACTCACTGCACGTTTCTCATAAACCATTCCATGCCTACTGGAAGGAAAAGGTCGTGACCATCGGCGTTAAGATGGGCAGTGTCGTTTGGACCTTGGAAATATTTTTTGCGGAAGTCCTCGTCGCGCACTTTTATGACCGAGTTTTTGGTATAGTTGTCGAGCACGGGGATTTTGTTTTTACGGCACACTTGCCTTATTGTCTTGCACACTTGCTTGAACCCGGGATAGTCACAATACCATGGGGTGACATAGCCAATCCTGGCATGAGGGCATTGTGCCTTGATGTTGGTTATCAAGAGTTGCAGGGAGTCCCTGAACATAGCCAAAGAGTCCTTGTTGTCCTTCACCTTGAAGGCATCGTTGTGTCCGCCAATGACGATGACATAGTCGGCAGCAGGATCCATTTGTCCCGTCTTGGCATACATTGCAGGACCGAAGTTGTATTTGCCATCGTGTGTTCGGTCGAAAGCCACGCATCCACCGTTGCGCCCATAGTTGTTGTAGGCAAGTCCCAACTGGCGTGCCATCTTGCAGTGCCAAGTCTCCTCCATGGGTCGCTTATGGTTCCTCACATACGAGTCGCCAATGATATTAAGAATTTTAGTCTGCGCATTGGCTACCGATACGAGTGCCAACAGCATCAAGCAAAAGAGATTCCTTTTCATTTATTTGATAGTTGTCAATTATGTTGTTAAAATATTCGCTTGCAAAATTATATGATTCTTTCCGCAACTCACTACACTATTTGTCCATTCTACCCTATATTTTGTCTGATTAGGGTAGTTGTTTTTGCGATAAACCAACCAAAAATTAACTAAAAGGCAAAGGAAACGACTGCGTTTGGTCATATTTTTGTTAATTCCTGCACGTTTTACATTAAAAATTAGTATTTTTGCAGCATTAAAATTTCGCATAAAAGATTGCAGAAATACTACAGGTCAAGATGAGTGACCTTGTAAGCAATGTGCAACCTTTATAACAGTAGCAAATGGCTGATGTGCTAATGAGTGAGATAATGAAGGTATGGAATAACCTAAAAATAAAGTAAGTTATGGCAAACGAGATTGCAAACATCGAAACCAGAGCCACACATCTGGCTGAAAAGATAGAGAACTTGGTGATAGAGGCACGTAAGAAGGTAGCTTCTGTTGCCAATACAGCTCAGGTATATACATACTATGAGGTAGGTCGTTATATTATTGAGGACGAACAAGGCGGCAAGGTGCGTGCCGAATATGGCAAAGGGGTGTTGAAACGTGTTTCTGAACGACTTACCGAGCGATTAGGAAAAGGGTGGTCGGTGGAAAACCTTACAACAATGCGTAAGTTTTATGTCCTATATTCAAAAACCGTAACCAGCGGTTACGAAATTAAGGGAACAGAAATCCAAACCACCGATCCGGAAATCCATTCCGAAAATCGTAACCACCGGTTACGAAATCTTCAATTCGTCCTTTCTTGGTCTCATTATCTGATACTTACGCATGTTTCAGATCCCGACGCACGTAGTTTCTATGAGATAGAAGCATCCAAACAGGGGTGGAGCAAACGTCAACTGCAACGTCAGATTGGCAGTGGTCTCTATGAACGTCTGGCGCTTAGTCGTGACAAAGACGAAGTGATGCGACTGGCTACCGAGGGGCAGGTGGTAGAGAAACCATCTGACATCATCAAGGACCCCGTGGTTTTGGAATTCATTGGTTTGAAATCGGATGCATCCTATAGCGAGAGTGACCTTGAAAGTGCAATTATCAGCCGCTTACAAGACTTTCTGCTCGAAATGGGCAAGGGATTCCTTTTCGAGGCGCGGCAGAAGCGGTTCACCTTTGAGGAGCGACATTTCTATGTTGACCTTGTGCTGTACAACCGCCTGCTTCAGTGCTACGTCCTCGTTGACTTGAAGATGGATGACCTCACCCATCAGGACCTCGGTCAGATGCAGATGTACGTCAACTACTATGACCGCTTCGTGAAAGAGGATTTCGAGAAACCAACTATCGGCATTCTCCTCTGCGAGCGCAAGAATGATGCTCTCGTAGAACTCACTTTGCCACAGGATGCCAATATCTATGCACAGCAATATGCACTCTGTCTGCCTGACAAGGCCCTGCTTCAACAAAAACTGCGAGAATGGATTGCAGAATATAAGGAAAAGGAGGATGAGGCATGAGAATGGAGAAATAAGAGTTTAAGAATTTATATGGAAAGAACTGATTACATAGAAAAGCGCGAGGACATCATTTCGAACGTCGAAACTTTGTACTCATATCTTCACGGTGAGAGCGGTGAAGACTACAAACAATGGGCTGTTGATAAATTGAAGCGAGGCAAAAATATGGTTGTTGAGGTAATTGACGGTCATATTTGTTTTGCTCCAAGCAGGTTCGTGGGCTACATAAACAACACGAAAGAAAAGCACGATGATAAGCAAGGTAATGGCACAGATACCGATAAGATTCTTAAAACTTACTACAACAAGATACAGGATGGTCGTTTGGATTCCATTTTGCAGAAGGAATTAGCAAAACATGGTGAATCTTCAGCAGAAAAGAAATACTGGATTCTTAACGGAACGACTATTGAAGATATTCTAAAAGTAGAACAAGCGCATGTACCCATTTTACCCTTAAAAACAGAATATGATAAATTCTGGCATATTCAAATGCATCTTCCAAAGGGTAAAGGTGGAACTGTCATTGATCCTAATCTAATGTTGAGGGAGCCTGAGCCTGTAATCGGAACTGGCGAATGGAATGATGCTCAATGCCAAAACTTCAAAACAATTGAAAATGGGAATATAGTTCTTGTCAGAAGAGGCAGCCAAGCATTAGCATTATGTCAGATTATAGGTGACAATTTCACCAGTGATTCTCTGTGTGAGAACTATATCAATGTAAATTTTAGAAAAGTCAGGATACTGGCATGGGCAAACGAGTTTAGGCAACCGCGAGCAGGATTATTCTCTCAAGGAACGTTCTCTTCTTGTAGAAAAGGCACAGAACAATATAGTTACATCGAAAGTTGGTTAAAATATATGAATGACATTGCATATTTGGAGAAATGCTCCAATCTTCTCTTAAAGAAGCGTAACATAATTCTTCAAGGTGCTCCTGGCACGGGTAAAACATATAATACCGCTGCTATAGCCTTAAAGACATTAGGTATTAAAGATATTGACCTCACAGACCATAAAGCTGTGATGAAACGCTATGACTCATTGCGTGGAGAGCAGATATTCTTCACAACATTCCATCAGTCACTTGATTATGAGGATTTTGTGGAAGGATTGAAGCCTCATGTGCAAACTAATGCTGACGGTAATTCTATAGGTGTAACATACGAGCCAGAGGATGGCATCTTCAAACGTGCTTGCAATGCTGTGCAAACAGATCAAAGTAATGATAAATCTGTGGTCCTGATTATTGACGAAATCAACCGAGGAAATGTCTCAAAGATATTTGGTGAACTCATTACTTTGTTGGAATCAGATAAGAGACTTAATGGAAATCATCCTATCAAGGTGATGCTACCATATACAAAGGGTGAGTTTGGAGTACCGTCAAACCTGTATATCATAGGTACAATGAATACCACAGATAGAAGTACAGGAACACTTGACTATGCACTACGTAGAAGATTCGCATTCGTAACACTCAAGTCTCAGAATTCTGTGATTAAAAAATACTATTCTGATATAGCCAATGAAGAACTTGGAAATATTGCTTTAGGTTTATTTGAGGACATTAAGAAATTCATTGAGAATCCTAAACATCTTTGTGGCGACATGAGCATAGATGATTTGATGGTAGGTCATAGTTACTTCATGGCAGAAAGTGAAGATGAACTTCACGACAAAGTAGAGTATGAAATCCTTCCTCTTATCAACGAATATATCAACGATGGTATCCTGAATGTAAAGAAAGAAGAAAAGGAAACGGCCTTTAACTCTTGGCTTGCTCTGAGTCCAATCCCAGAGACAGAGGATGAAGACGAAGAAGATAAAAACGAATAATAGACAACTGGTATGAAATCCATTCTTATTCAAGAACACGAACTTCTGAGCGTTGAACAAAACGACAGATATGATAACCTGAAGCTTGTTCGATGGAATAAACCTATGGAACACGATCCATTGGGATATTATGCATCATATTTTATTGGAGCAGAGTGGATAGATGATAATAAGGAGGCATTAGTTGTAACGACAAAGCGAGGAGTGGAAGAAATTGATTTTCTTACCATGTTCATGACATGCTTCTCATCAGACTTGTCTGTGGAGTCCTTCGCTGAGATATACAATATTGATAGTGAGGCTCCTGTCATACATGCGCCATCGCTAAAAGGTGTTTTAAGTCCTCTCGTTGTTCTGCATTTTCTTGGAGTTGTAAGTAGAATCAAATCTTTGAAGAAAGGTTATGTACATTTTAGCGAGAATCTGAAAAAAGTCAAAGGACACATACGGGTGATGAAGAATGAGCGAAAAAACATTGCTTCAAAAAGATTCGATAGGGTATTTTGTGACTTTGACGAATATACCGTTGACATTCCAGAAAACAGGCTTATCAAGAAAGCCTTATTGTTCAGTTCCCAGATACTCAAAACAATAACAGATACTCATCCCATAGGAAACAAATGCAAACTGATGCTATCAAAATCTCTGGCTCTGTTTGAAAACGTAAGTGATGAAGTACAGATAAAGGAAGTTTCTCAGATAAAGGGGCATAAACTCTTTAGTGAATACAATGAGGCTGTACGTTTGGCAAAACTTATTCTTAGGAGATACGATTACAGCATCAGTAAAACAAGTGCTTTGGACGAAAATGTTCCTCCGTTTACTCTGGATATGTCCTTGCTTTATGAGCACTATGTATATGGATTGCTAAATGAAGCATACGGAGACAAAATATCGTATCAATTCAAAGGTAAGACGGGATTACCAGACTTCCTTTATGGCGCAACTGGTTTTAAGGCAATACTTGACACGAAATATATTCCAAGATATGAGACAACATCACTTGACAAAGAAGTGATATGGCAGTTAAGTGGTTATAGTAGAGACATTCCTATCTTACAACATCTTGGATTTAAGGATATAGATGAAGAATCTCCCATACCAAATGTTCCTTGCATAATCATTTATCCCAAAGAAGGAAATATAGTGAGGAATCCGTTTTTGAAGAAGAAACTTCGTGATTTATGTACGACTCATGTAGATAAGTTGGCAAGGTTTTATAAAATATGTATTCCACTGCCAGTTATGGACTCTAATAAATGAGAATATGGCAAAAGACTACAGCGAAGACCTACTGATACACAGACCTCCAGCCGAACTCTTGTAAAAGAACTCGGCTGGAAGTCTGTGTATGCTTTCGACAATGATTTACATAAATTAATCAAGGAATAAACCCATATTAGCGATTAAGATTTGAAGCTTTCCACCCTTGTAATGTAGTTGGTTATCCAGTGCTGCGCATTCAAAGGGCAGAATATCATGTAGTAATATCTTGCCGAAGTACCATTTCAAAGGGTGGGAAATTTCAGTTTCTTATTGTCTCTTGCATGAAAATGGCATCCATTGTCCATGTGGCGCAGTCGTTTGTCCAAAGAGTGGGCTTGGGAGATAGGGGGAGATTGCCAAGGAGACTGTCCCAGGCGGCTTTGGCTGTTGGGGCATTTCCCTGCCAGGCGGCGTAGGCCTGAAGGCGGGGAATGCGGAACTTGTTGCGCTTTATTTGGAATGCCTTGTCCTTGTATTGTCTGCAGTGCTCCCGCCAAAGATAGAAGAACTCTGGGGCTTCGATAGAGAGCTGAAGCTCGTTGAGCAGCTCAAATCCTCCCATGATGGGCATTAGGTGGTTGGTGGTCTCCTCGTCTGGCATGTCGGTGGAGATGATGCCAGTGGCAGGGTCGTAGCCCAAAGCCATCGGACCTTGGAAGAAGTGGTGGGGCAAATGGGCAATGGAGTTCATGCCAGCAAGCATCTTGTCACGGTATTTCTTGTTTCCAGTGCGTTCCCACTCAGTGAGCCAGTTGGAGGCATAGCCCACCCAGTCGGGACCAATCCTCAATCGCGCTGGGGCAGAGCAAGGGAAGTCTGCCCTTGGCTGGGCAAGGCGCATAGGGTCGAGCACATAGAGCAGTGTGTCGGCATCAGCCACCTCGTGCATGATGTCGCCAAGGCGGTCGTCGGCAGTGAGATAGTAGAGGAACCTGTTCCACCAAGCCTCGCTTATTCTCGACTCCTTGGCACCACAGCCCCAATGAACCACGTTGTGGCGGCTGCCAAGTCCGGCATGAGGACCTGAATGGTATGTGTCAACCTCCGAGCAGTGGCGGGTCATAGCCTCTGCCATTCGCCACACCCTGCGGTCGGCAGTGCGTAGGAACTGATACCAGAACATCGTGGGCGAAGCCAGTTCGGTGTTGTCCCAGGCATAGCCTCCAACGTCGTAGCGCCATTCGTCGCGGCTTGTGTCATAGCCGTGCATCACGTCGCCATAGTTGAAGAATCCATACCAGGAGTTTCTCTCTATCTCACGCTCGTAGAAGTCCATAATGCCGTTGAGAGTGCCCTCGACAAGAGAGTCGCGGCTGTTCTCCACAACAGGCAGGCTCCAGATGCCAAACGCCCTCTTGCGGTGAAGATAGGCTGGGGTGGGCAACAGGATGCTCTCCTCGTCGGAGTCGGGATTGATGTAGATGGTGCTTGTTCGGGCAATTCCCCATGCGGTGCTCATTCCTGGCTGCACGTCCTCGTAGGAGAAATCGAGCGAATGGGCGATGGAGTCGTAGTGTGCGAAACTATATGCCTCAGCCTCTGGGGAATAGAGGCTTACAACCACTGTGGCAGAGTCGCTCCTCGCGTCATCTACTTGTAGTGTTGAAGGATAGCTCTGCCAGAAATCCTTCAGACGGAAGACTGTTGACGACAGGCTGTCGCCAACCTCCACCATGCCATTGCTCCTACTGCCCTCGATGGTGCCAATCCAAGGACTTTGGCCCGTGGTGCGCTTCCTTATGGAATAGCCATTGGGCGAAAGTTGGCTAAGGCGGAAACCATCCCATTTCGCAATTTGACCAAGAGCCTCGATGGTCTTGGGGTCTTTCTTGGCAAGGTCGATTGGGCGACGGGAAATGAGTGGCTGGACAGACATCCTGCTGCGGTCGTCAAACTTCACATACCTCTCGTATGCCTTGCCGTGCATTGGCACTTTGAAACGTATGGAGAGTTCTTTCAGTCCCTCTTTGTTGAGGACGCTGTCAACGAGCAGCGTATGCACGAGTTTCACCTCCTTGCTGCCTCGGTAAGTGTATGTCCTGATGATGAAATTGTTGCCTGTGAACTTATGCACGGTGGACACGTTGCCTTGTCTCTCTACAATATGTTCCACGATAGGACACTCCCTATGGTTTAGGGTTACGGAGAATGGCGGGACGATGCCCTCAACCGAAGGAGCCAAAGCGTCAGCCTTTGTTTTCTGGGAAGAAGTTTTCCTTCTCGTGTTGCCCTTGGAGAGGATTAAGGAATCAACGCCTTGCGGAACTACTGCCGTGAAAGCCTGCCATTTGGTGCTGCCGTCGCCCCACGAGGCAAGGCGTCGGGTGTCGAAACCTATTGCCTCGCCCTTGTCTGTCCTCAACACGAAAGTGGGGTCGTTTGCCAAGACTTCCCCTTGGCTGAAGGGCACGCCAAAGGTAACAGCTCCCTGCCCTTTGCCACCAATCCATTTCAGCACTACGCCATCGCTATCGGGATTGGAACAGGAATAGGTGAAATTCCTCATCTCGGCATGGGCAAGCGTTGTCCTGAATCCGAAATATCCGCTCCTTAGTGGTTGCGGGTCAACATAATCGACAAGACATTCACCGTCTATGATGTATCTCACCCTTCCGTCAATGGCCTCCAGTCGGATGTGATACCAGTGGTCGGGCTTGATCAGGTGCTCTGCGTCGGTATATTCCCTTAGTATAATGGGTTTCAGCCATTCCTGCTCCACGGTTGGGGCGTAGCCAGTGTAGCGGCGGAAACGTGTGGTGGTGTTCCAGTTGCCGCCGTAGCCAAGGTAATACATCCTCAGGGCATAGTTGTTGGCAAACTTTCCCCCATAGCCTCCGCACTTGTCTGCCATCCAAAAGCAGTTGAGGTCGCTCACGCGTATGTTTCCCTTCTCGTCGCGGAACTGTGGGTCGGACACAATGCGTGCGTCATATTCTATAATGGTGTTGCCCTCCATGCGGTTGGTGTTCCACAGCGTGAGTCCTTTAGGGGCAATGATTGTTGTCACACCATCGCGTGTGGTGACTTTCGACGAGGCATCCTCAGCCTCTATCCACCATTCGCCCTTGGCGCTTGCCGCAGTGCAGAACGCAGAGAGCAGGAAAAGAAAAAGCAGTCTTCCCATATTGTAGTTGCTATTATGTTGCGGGCAAACCTATTCCACGTAGAAAATAGGCTTGTCGGTCTTTGGGTCAACGGGATAGTAGTGTACGGCACTGTCGTTGGTCTTTATGCAGTGGGTGGAGAGAAGGGCGTAAATCTCAGCTCCTGCCCATATTGCAGGACCATAGCCGTGGGCGGCATAGTTGTTGACTGGGCGATAGGCATAGAAAGCAGGGTCGAAAGCCAGACCTGTGCCGACGCAAGTGCCCTCCACCTGACCGCGGTCGGTGATGTGGGCAGCCACATAGTTCCATGCCAGAAGTGTCTGCCCGATGTATGGCTCTGCCTCAATCCAGCCCTTGTTTATGGCGTGGGCGAGGCAATAGGCATATATGGCTGTGCATGATGTCTCAAGATATGTGTCGTTGCGGTCGAGCAGCTGATGCCATGCGCCGTCTGCCGATTGAAGAGCCATCAGTCCGTTGAGGTGCTGACGGAAACAGTCGAGTATGTAGGAATCCTCACGCACGTCGAGCAACTCGCAAGCCGTGAGCAAAGCCCAACCGTTTGCCCTTCCCCAGAAGAACGATGGGTGATAGCCCGACTCCGTGGGAGTCCAGCCGTGGCGGTAGAGCGACTTCTCTGCCACCCACATCTTGTCGTGGAAAAGGCGGAACTGACGCAGAGCCTCTTCGTAGTTGCCATTCAGCGCGAGGGCGGGGATGCCCATAAACATGTCGTCGAGCCACACTGTGTTTTTCACTGGGCGCAGGCGGGCAAACTGCCCGTCGGTGTAGCGATATTCCTTGTTGGCGATGAAATCATAGTAGCGGTCAATCTGCTCCTGCCACAGTTTGCCGTTCTTCTTTCCCTTGATGTCCTTTGCCTTTATCATGGCGCAGCAGATGGCACCGCAGTCGTCGAGGGCATCGGGAGAGACCACCTGTTCCATGAGGTTGTCAATTTTCTCTCCTTTTTCCTTCATCTTTATGAAACGCGGAGCCTGCTCGCAAAGGAAGTCCATGCGGTCGATGGCATATTTCGTATATCGTGGGTCGCCTGTCGTCTCACCTGCCCGCAACATTGCCGAGTAGGTCACGCCCCATTCGTAGGAGGTGAGCCTAAAGTCGCCTTGTTTCAGACGCTTTCCTGTCTCATCGAGTTCGGCGAATGTGGTTTTGTCGAGATAGTCCAATATTCGGTCGATGTCCGCCTTCACGTCGTTCCTGTCAGCCACGCCATAGTTGTATTTGTAGGCGGGTTTCATCAGGTGGAGTGGAGTAGTGGCATCGTTTACTACAGTCTGTGCGTTGCACGCTAAAGGTGCGAGTGCCATAAAGGCAGCTAAAATGGTTCTCATTGTCGTGGATATTATTGAGATGATATTATTAGATTTCCAGATATTGTTATTTCAGTTCAATGTTCTCGACTGCAAAAGTACATAATTTTTTATTCCCCAACCTATGCTTTTTGCTTTAAATACCCAACATTTTGTCATTTGATGGAAAGCGTGGGCAAGCGAAAGAAGGAAAATTGGGGTGAGAATCGCAGGTCAAACAACAATCCGCCGTCATTCCCCGGTAATAGCGCGGAAAAGAACTTTAATGTGTTTTGTGAAGTTTTTGTCTCTCGTCATCCTTCGGTATGGTCTCGTGATGCCTTCGTGACGGTTACGCGCGCTTTGTAAACTTTTCACGCAGCAAAGTTAGGCAATTCTCGCCCTATATCCAAGCAAAACAAGCCATTCAAAGTTAACGGAAGTTAAAGTCCCCTTCTTTGCCACTTTCATGATAAACACCTAAACAAACACCTAAACTCAACAACTAAACACGCGGGGTTGAGTGGTTTAGTTTGGGAAAGGAAAGGGAAATGTGATTTAGCTCAACTATATAAGATATAAATATATATAGTATATTATTATATTATTTTAATAATATAATAATTATAATTAACCATTCCCTCCCCCATGCCCTCCAACCTAACACAACACCCCCAATGTTAAGTTGTTGAGTTTAGGTGTTTGTTTAGGTAGCGCTGTTTAGGGGGAGACCTAAACTCAACTAAACTCAACAACTAAACATGCGGGGTAAGTTTTGATAATATATCTCCAGCTGCTGGCCGAGGGGTAAAGGAGCTCCTTGAGCTTGGAGAAAAAACTTCAATTAATTCTAACCTGCATTATTCATACTCGTTCCTACTGCAAGGTCTAACTGGCAGCACCTCAGCGAGGTGCTCGCTCTTCCTCTTGGAAAGTAGGATTTACTACATTCTGCATCGTCATCGCTGTGCTCACGCTGATGTACTGCCATTTAGACCTTTCGCGACGGAACAGCATGAATAATGCAGGCTAAATGCCATAATTGAACTTTCAAATATATAAATAAGTAAGTGAGGCGTGAAGGTTGCAATTTCAACCTCCACGCCTTAAAGAATTTTAGTGTCTCACTTTTATACTTAGTTCTCCCGAACGTACTATGTATGTTCCAGGAGCAGGACAACGTCTCTTCAAATCTTCCATCAAGGTGGACTTAGTGGTTCTCATATTCTTCACCACCAACACACCAGAGAGCGTATAGACGTCGGCATTAAACTCAGCGTCTGACTCTATGCCATTTACGCCTGTGGACTTGCAGACCCTAACAATACCATGCGAGAGAAGCTCAGATGTATCCCATGATAGGCCATTGGGCAACTCCTGAAGGTCAAATGTCGGTGTTCCGTCAATAGTGCCCCTGCAGTCCAGAACTCTCACGTAGTCGCCTTCAGTAGGATTCCATGTTGTGGAATATGTAACATGGACAGTACCGTTGAGAGTGGCATTCCCTCCAACCTTAAGGAATGACCATGCCTGCGATTCCGCACCTGTTATGGAATTGATGGCAATAGAATCTGCCCTCGTCTTGTTCACATAGATGTGTGAGCCTGCTTCTGCCTTGAGATTCCTCTCAATCTCTATGACACCAACATTCTTTATCTGTGAAGAAGGAACATTTGTACCAGGACGTAGTCCGCCATCGGCGAGAAGGTTTATTCCGTAACTATAGCCTTGACCACGAAGTTCACCGCCATCCTGGACATATAGGATTGTAGGTGAAGTCATTGACATGGTGGCGGCAGCTTTATTCAATTTTACGGCTCCTCCTTTTACCTTCAACGACTTGGCATTGGCAAGGACATCCTCATTGGAGATAGTCCATACACCCGTACCGTCCTTCACCACATGGCTGCCATTGATCGTTCCAGAGAATGTGAAGTTGGTGTTGTTGCTTCCAATGGTTAGCGTATTGGTTCCCGAGCCATAATATCCTCCACTGCTTATATATCCCGAGCCTGTAAGGGCTCCGATAGAGAAGCTCTTTCCACTTGTGTTGAAAGGAGTTGCCTCTGTAAAGGCTGCGTCAACATTGAGTGTGGCGAGAGGAATGCCATAGGTGTTGTTGAAGTCAAACACTGGCTCATAGGCATTCTTTGGACCACGCTTGGCATTGATCGTACCTGCAAACTCACTCCAATTGCCCTTAAACGGACAGCGCACCCATGTGGCATAGATATCTATCGTTCCCTCACCCGTCAGCTTTCCTGTATAGTCACAGCGTCCGTCGGGATACCACGTACCACTCATACCCTTAGGTACAACGATGTTCACATTGTCGGTATTTGAACTATAGATGCTGTTATTTGCCTGAAGAGTCACCTTGCTGCCATTGAATACAATGGTCTTGCCTGTGAAGTGGGCATCCTGGAAGTCATAAACCTTTCCCGCCTCGATGTAGAGTGTGTCGAAATCAGCGGAACAGTTAAGTTGCAGTGTGCCTGTTCCCGCCTTGTGCAGATTGCGGTTCCTGCCAGAGTTTCCCCGCTGTATGCTACCGTTTAGGGTCAATGTCCCCGCGGCATATATTGTACCGCCGCCTTCCTCTATTACAATTGGGTGGGAAGCTGTCATTGTCGTTGCCGTTTTCAATGTGCCACCATTCTTCAGTGTGATACTGTTGCTCGCATCTCCAAGTGAGCCGTATTGCGACCCATCGTTGTTGGCAAGCGACGACGGGGCAAGGACACCGCCGCTAACGACAGTTCCGCCATCGTACCTGTTGACATTCTTCAGGTTTACCGTTCCCTTACCCTCTACGAAAAGGGTTCCGTTACCCTCAATGGCACCATCACCTGCCAAAGTATATGCTTTTGCGTCGTTCTTGAAGAAAAGATTTCCTGGAGCGACGTTCTCTGCTACTGTGATGTTTGTGTTTGCTGCCGTGTCGTCAAATGTGACTTCGTCGCCTGTAACAAATGTCTTGTCGGAAGAAGAGAAATTCTCAGAGTTCATGAGATCCCAAACACCGTCTCGTTCTCCTGTCCAAACGATGCTTTCACTGCCTCGACCTTCAAATATGGTCAAGGTTATCTTTCCCTCAGTGTAATTTAGTTCAAACTTTTTCCCGGCAAGTCCTTCTATTGTTATGTCTGAGA
This sequence comes from uncultured Prevotella sp., assembly GCA_945833995.1. Classification (GTDB taxonomy): domain Bacteria; phylum Bacteroidota; class Bacteroidia; order Bacteroidales; family Bacteroidaceae; genus Prevotella. The sequence goes on along the minus strand of CAMAGM010000001.1, from coordinate 73,421 downwards.
TGTTGCCCGTCAATTCTCCTACTTCTGCAACAATGTATGTGCCTGCATCTGGTTGTGAAGTGAATACAAAAACAGGTGCATTATATGCAGGCCCATTTGTCCAGTCTTTCTTCTCGATACTCAACTTTGCGGCAATAACCTTGTCAACGTTGCTGCCATTGACATCAAAAAGCACACGCGCACCGAATCCCAGGTCAAGTGACGAGGCGGTGATAGTGCCAACGTTTCCTTTGCCTCCAGGGTGTATCTCTGAGGCATAGTCGGCCTTGATGCCACCCTTGAAGTTTCCTCCATCAGAACAAAGGGCTGCGAATCGGTTAAGCCAAACGGGACTGTTCTCCATAGTGCCGTCGAAGCACAGCGTTCCAGCCCATACGTCCGTTTTGCCTGTATAAGTTTCCGTGACATTAGGAAGGACAAGTGTTCCATCACCCTGCTTCACAAGACTCATCTCGCCAGTGAAGGCACTGCCTGTTAGCGTATGAGTATAATATGTGTATTTTATTTCAGTATCTTTCATTGTACATTCGCTCGCAGCTGTACCCTGAACCCATGAAGGGGCGTTGTCGGTGAAAACTGCAGGTGAAGCTCCTTCTGACACTGCCACAGTGACATCACAAGTAGCATCGAGCAGAGCGTGCTTGCCGTTAAAGGCAGTATTGATAGATGATGTCACGATCTCTCGTCCCGCAGTTGTGAGTGGGGGAGGCGCGATGGTAATGCCTTCAAGTTCACCAAGAAAATATGAGGCGTGAGGAGGCTGATTGTAGCCGCATGGCTGCCAAACCATAGCATTTCTATATTGATGGTCATACCATAGCGAATAGTTGCGCCATTCAGTCGGGGTTGTTGTCGTGTATATCCTGATGTTATTGTCGGCAGTGCGCTCGATTACTTCCTCGCGCCAGTCGCCGAAGATGTCGCCCTGATAGCATGGGGTTGCTTTCGTACTATTGTTGGAGTATGCTCCCGAGAAAGTTGCGAGCGTACCGACACCAGGTTTTGATACTGTTATGTTGTCGAAACATTCCTCCTGAAGGTCACCATCCCAATAGATACGGAAATTCATTCCAAGACCATTGGTATTTACTGACACATGGTCGTTGGTAACGGTTGATATAGGCGTGTCATGTGCTCCGTTGCCTATAGAACCAGGAATGGTATTATAGAAGTTGCCTGCGAGAGCTCTGCCTGCATCGTTGGTATCGGTCATACGATAGAAAATCTTGCTTGTAGTGGCATCGCGGTAGTTATTGGCAGGATTGTCCTCGTTGCAGGCGAAAACCTCTTGTCCGTGGTTGTACGGATTAAGATTTCCTACATGTTGTGCATCTCCATGACCGAGTCCTGTTGTAGAAAGTCCAAAACCGTTGTCGTCAATCACCATTGAGCCCCATACAATCTCGTCACGTCCATCCCAATCGACATCGGCTATGGTATAGTTATGATAACCTTGACCATACCATGGCGATCCTGCCTTGTTGTTGGTCCATTGCCATCTTACATTGAGGGAATGGGTCGCTGGGTCAACGTCGTAGGCAATGAACTTGTGGCGTGTGTAAATGCCTCGTCCGATGAATATGCTCGGATGCTTACCGTCAAGATATGGAGCTCCGAAGAAATGCTTGTTGGAACGGTGACCATAGCCATCGCCCCATGCGTTGTTCAGGTCTGTCTCGCCTGCCTCCAAACGTTTCAAAGGGTAGTCTATACATTGGTATGGTTTGCCAGTCGCACCCTCACAGTAATAGAGGAACTCATTGCCATAATAGGTAAACCATTCCACAGAGCCTGAACCCTTTGGAATACGGTAGTTGGTCCATGACGTGCCGTTCTTGCCGTCAGCTCCTATAGTGTATGTAGAACCATCTGCAAGATGGATCGTTGCTCCTTCCACAAGACGCATGACAACTTCTGCCTTACCGTCCATGTCCCAGTCATATCCTACTATGTTCTGTTCATTATTCTGGAAGTCACCCATGTTAGGTCCACAATTCACCCACCATAGCAAAGTACCGTCTTGCTTTATACATTCGAGCAGTGAATACTCCTTTGTCTCAACTCCATCGACGACGGGGCCATTTTTCGGATATAGCTGTGCCCCTTCCTCCTTATTGTCAAACTTCAAAAGGATTTCAACTTCGCCGTCACCGTCAACATCAGCGCAGCAGGCATCATTTGGGATATATGTCGATTTTAAAGAAGATTCGTGTTTGATGGTTATTGACTTGTAGTTGTTTGCAAATACGGAAGCTGTCTTTGATGCCTCCTGTTCCACTCCTTTCACTACAGCCCTAACAGTATAAGTTGAGCTTTGCGAGCCTGAAGCGTCTGTAAAGTTAGAGACGCTTAGCGGTTCGGCATTTACCTTCGTGCCGTCGCGGTAAAGATTATATTTTACGTCGTAATACTCATCGGCCTGAATGCGCCATGAGCAATATACTCCTCCGGAAGTCTGTACTGCAACGAGTCCGCGGTCAAGTTTGTCGGTAAATCTCTGGGCACTCGCTCCAAGAAATATCGACATGACAAAAGCAGATGTGACAAGTAGTCTTTTCATAAAAACATATTGATTATAGCAAAAATCATAAAAATCAAGAAATAACATTACGACCAGGACTATGCTATTAAAACAAAGTCCCGGTCGAAATATCAGAGTCTGTAAAACAGATTACTTAACGCGAACACCTGAAACAGTGTATTCATTCTCGCCATTTACAATGATTATACCCTTGTCGGTGAGCTTCTTCCTTATAACTGGAGCTTTCTTCTCATCAGCGGTTGTAGAAGAGATACCTGTGCCAGGGGTGAAGCCCTTGTAGGTCATGATTCGTACGTCGCAGATAGCGGTGTCGTAACGATAGAGGCTGTAGTTCTCACCAGCTACGCATACTGTTGTGGCATTGCAGTCACCCTTGTCAGGACGGTCGTAGCCACCACGCTTGTGAATGATATAGAAGTTTGGTTTCGAGGCATCATCAGATACATACTGAGGATCAATGCCTATGGTGAGGTCCTTAATATTAGTAGCATAATAAACGATACCCTGGAGTGGGAATATTGCCCATGCACCTGCGGTGTAGTTATCGGCTTGGGCTGGCACCAATGGCAAGAAGCCTGTGTAGATATCGTCTGGAACCTGCACATTCCACTTGGCATCGTCAGTACCGATAGCAGTACCAGGATAGAAGCCGAAGCCTTCCTTCACCCAAACATACTCTGTACCGTCAGCCCATACAGAAGCGTTGCCGAGGTCATCATAACCGTACTTTTGGTCTGAATAGATACGATCCCAGTGAGACTTGTTTGCGTTATCAACGATTTCAGTCACTGTGTAGCCAGCCTTAGCAGCGTCGCATTCTGCCTTTTCCCAAGCATAGTTTGTCAGGCTGTGCTGAACATACTCAACATTGTTGTTGATTGTGATGGTTTCGGAAGGAGAATACCATGGGTTTGGGTGAGTGCCATCGTAAGAGTAAAGCTCGATGCTACCTGCTTCATCAAGCGTCACTTTCTCTCCAGACATCAATGCCTTTGTCTCAACAACGCTACCAGCAGCATTCTTAATGACACAGTTGATTGTAACGACAGGCTTCAGAAGTGTTTCTGAGTTGTCGGCAGTGATTGTGTATTCCTTACCATAGCCTTCGGTCACGTTAGTGATTGTTGCTACAGGAGTAGGCATAAACACTTCTTCGCAAACAACACGAGTAACAATCTCGTCGGAAACGTTTGTCTCGTCGTCCTCCATTGTTGCCCATACCTTGAGGCTACCAGACTCAGTGCAGTAGATAATCTTCTTTCCAAAGTATTCGTCAAGGTTGGCTTCGAAGTCACGAGTATCATTTGACTCCCAATATCCTGCTGTGTATTCCTCGCCATTTGCATAAGATGCTCCATTGACAGCATCCTCAGCATCACCAAGCTGTACCCAGTGGAGAGTAGTTCCCTCTGCAAAGTCAACATAGTATGCACGCTGTGTTCCGATAACTGCCAATGCATCGACAGATGGTTCTGTTGCGAAAGGACCTTCAGCCAAATATGAAAGACCTATGTTGGAAATCTGGTGTGTAGAAGTTCCGTTCATAGAGAAGACCATAATACCGGCGCGGTCTTCCTCGCAAACATAGTTGTGAACACCTGTAGCAAGCTCATTGCCTTCCTCGTCTGCGATGGTGTATGTAGCGGTGTTGTTGGCTACGTTAATCACACAAGCGAACTTGTAGGTCTTCTGGCTTGAGAGAACGAGAGTCTCCTCTGTAGTCTTTTCCCAGTCGTTTCTTGCAGTTGGATTCTCGTTGATGTAGATTGTGAAGTCACCGTTTGCAGCAGCAGGAGCTTCGCCAACTCTCCAACGGAAGAAATAGTCCTCACCCTCTGTGCTGTTCCACCAACGATAGTTGTGTGTAGATACACGGCTGTCAGTTGAAGTACAAGCATTGATAGGCAGAAGGGTGAACTCCATGTCTGCACGAGTAGCCATGTTTGACATGTTCAAGTCCATAGTGAACTTGTACTCGCTGTTAGGAAGTGTGCTGAGATCCTGAACCTTTGCCCAGCCATCCTCATTCCAGAAATAGTTGAGCATACGACCGCCGTTCTTGTTGTTCTTTGCCTCGAAGTAGTCCTTTCCTGGAGTACCAACAAAGTTTCCTGCGTCTTGAACAATCCAGCCCTCCGCCATCTTGTCTGTCGGAATCTTGAAGAAATACTTGTCCATCAACTCTGCTTTAGCCATCGTGCAACAGATGAGCATAAGCAATGAAATTAAAGTAAACTTTTTCATTGTAACATTGATTTTAGTTAATATTAAAAAATTGTTATCTCTATTTCTTGTTCCCGGTAGCAGACTTCCTTGCTCTTGCAAGAAGACTGCTACCGGGATTCAAAGTCGTTATGTTGTCACCAACCAGGATTCTGCACGATGGCATTGCCTGACTTCATGATTTCTGTCTGCGAGAATGGGAATAGATTCCATTTCGACTGCCACTGTCCGTCGCCGCGGGTAACAGCCACGGTCTTGTAAGCAAAAGTGCCATCCTCGTTCTTCGTTATCTCCATACGATGGATTTTCATAAACTTATCTCCATCTTCCATCCATCTGCGTATATCGTAGAAACGGTGTCCCTCGAAGGCGAGCTCTACTCTACGCTCGTTCTTGTACTTTGTCCAGAACTCCTCGTTGCTCATACCTAAAGCAAATTCTGGCATTCCCGAACGTACTCTCGTCTTGCTCGCCATCTTGGCTGCGGTCTGTGAGGCAGGCACTGATATGGTTTGCTGCTTCCCTTCGGAGTCTTTGTATGTGACGGTGCCGCTCGCATAGGCAGCATTGCCATTGCCTGAAGCCTTGAAATACTGATAGAGAGCCTCTGCATAGTTGAGATACATACCACCCATGCGGAATGTTAGCCATCCATGAGGCGATGTTGTGACAGAAACGCCAGAACGTGCGCGGAGAATCTGATTGGGATTGCAGAACTTCTTAAGGTAATATCCTGTAGGAGTGGCATAAGACTTTCCTGCGGCATTTCCAGTGCGTGAGTGATAACCGCCGACATAGGTCTCAAGCACAGGGTGGTCGCTGCTGTAGGACTCAAGGTCGTTAGGCCAAGCCTCACCGTTGGTCACTACAGTCTTTGAAAGACGAACATCGCGGTTGACATAAGGATTGGCGGCGTCATATAGAGCACTCTCAGCTATGCTCTTACCGTCGGTACACTCAAAGGCGTCAACAAGATCCTGGGTCGGACAGTTACCACCCTGACCAGAAGAATATCCAACAGGGAAGTTGTAGCCCTCAAACGTGTTTGCGGAAGCTGTACGGCGTGCGAAAATGATCTCCTTTGTACTCTCTGCGTTGGAGTAGTATTCAGTATCCCAAAGCAATGAGATGTCGGAGGCCAGTCCAAGACCTTTAGCCTCAGCGGCATCAATGAGTTCCTTGTTGGCTGCAACAGCCTCTGCCCAAAGTTCCTTTTTCTCATCGGCGCTCTTTCCCTGGGTGAAGAGAGGAGAGGCATGGTAGAGGGCTGCTTGGGCTTTCAGTGCGAGAACGGCATACTTGTTGGCACGTCCAGTTTCTGCCTTTGCGAGAATGTGTTCCTTGTCGGCAGAATAGTCCTCTATAATCTTGTCCTTTATACTGTCGCACTCTGTTGCTATGAAAGCGAAAATTTCGTCAGCACTGGTGCAAGGTAGTGCTGTCTCCTCCGTACCTGTGGTATTGGTGGTCTTAAATGGCACGCTTCCATACTGTCGGAGCAGTGTGAAATAGAAGTATGCACGGGCCCAACGTGCCTCATACACGTAGTTCTTGTACAAGTACATCTGCTTCTCATAGTCGAGGTTGAGCTTGAACTGCTCAAAGTCGAGGTTTGACCAATTGTCAATAACCTCGTTGCAATAAGTGATGCCCTCGTATGCCGATGTCCAAATAGTCTGATGAGGATTGGCAGGACTCCAGTTCCCGTTGTAGAAATCCTCTATTGAGTTTCCGTTGTGGCTGTACTCCGACTCGTCGGTGGCAGATGAAAGCATTGCACCCGAGAGGTTGCCCCAGTCGGTGTCGATGTCGTTGTAGATCATCGTCATGAGACCTCCCACATAAGCGAAGGAACGCTCGATGTATTCCTTGTCGTAGGCTGTATATTCATTGTAGTCCATATTGCATGATGACAATGCCACAGCAGCCACTGCAAAGCCAAATATATTCTTTTTCAATTTCATATTCGTAATCATTTTAAAAGGTTTAGAATGTTACTGCTGCACCAATCTGTACACTTCTCGTCAATGGCTGTGTCGCACCGTAGGATGCTGCGTCAGCCTCGTCGAGGTTGTCGATAGTGAAGAGGTCGGTGCCACGGAGGTAGAGCTTGAGGTTATTTACCACCTTAAGGCTTTCGAGCAATGACTTCGGCAGATTGTAGTAGAGTTCAACGTAGCGGAGCTTGAGATAGCTGCGGTCAAACATGTTGAGCGTGCTGTTCAAGTCGTTGTTGGCATTGCTTGTGGTAGAGAGTCGTGGGAAGAGAGCGTTCTCCGTATTGCCACGCTCTGCCGACCAAGAGTTATCATAGAGATACTGCGACAAGGTGTTAGTTGCCACTGCCGAGCGGTAAAGTCCGTTGGTTGTCATGAAACCTGTCCACTTGCCTACGCCCTGGAACATGGCGTCGAGACCAATTCCCTTGTATTCTGCGCCAAGGTGGAAGTTGTAGTAGAGGTCAGGAGTTGTTGTGCTATAGCCTATTGCCTTGCGGTCGTTGGCGTCTATAGTGCCGTCGCCAGTAATGTCGATATACTTTACATCACCAGGATAGACAGTAGTAAACGACTGTACAGGATAGCCCTTTTCTGTCATTTCGGCTGCGGAGATGACACCGTCGCCGTTGAGGTCATCGCTCTTCTGGAAGAAGCCGTTGGCAATGTAGCCAAATGCCTGACCATAGCGTTCGCCTGTAGAAGACGTATGGGCATAAAGTTGTGGCTCCTCGGCCTGTTCCTTCACTATGCTCTTGTTGAGAGTGAGCGAAGCACCAACGTTGATTGTGAATTCCTTGTTTATCGTCTTGCTGTAGTTGGCAGAGATGTCAAAGCCCTTGGAATCGACAACACCTACATTCTCATATGGAGCAGTAAGTCCGAAGACGCTTGTATAACTTCCTGCTGTGGAGCACCAAATATCGTAACGGTGCTGATAGTAATAGTCCAAGGAGATGTTTAGGCTGCCAAAGAGAGTAGCGTCAATTCCTACGTTGAACTTGCTTGCCATCTCATGTCCTAATGACTGTGTCTTAGCCGTTGAGAGATATGTATTTCCCCACTGGGTTCCAGTGTACGTGGCATCGAAAGGATAGGAAGTTCCGTTCATCAGATAGAACTGGTCGTAGTATGTCCATACGTTGCTGCCTGGGAGGACATCAAGTGATTGGTTGCCCCATGATGCACGGAGCTTGAGGAAGTCAACCCATTTCACATCCTTCATGAACTCCTCATTGGAGATGTTCCATGCCGCACTCACGTTAGGTGAGAAAGCCCACTTGCTGCCAGGTGCGAGGCGGCTGGAGCCCGACTCTACGAGAGCCACGTCGAGGAGGTATCTCTTGTCGTAGCCATAATGTGCGAACAGGGAAATGTTGTGGCGATAGACGGTGGTGTTTGTTCCTGTCTGGTCGTTGAACTCATAGTCATACTTCAACTGTCCATATACGTCATGTTTCTCTGCGAAAGTCATGTCATAATTTATAGAGCCATTGAAGACACAGCGGCGTACCCAAGCGTTGTTGCCTGAAGCTGTGCCCATGCTGGAGTCAGAACCGAGCACAGAGGAAATCGAGGCACTACCATCTGCCATTACATCTCCATTGTTTGCCACCTCATAGTAGCTATAGCGATAGGTCTTGGAGTGGTCCTCGTAAAGGTTCGACCAAGTGTCATAGCCTATCTGTCCCTGGGCACTGAGTCCTGGGGTAATAGCCGACAAATCCTGTTCAAGGACGAGGTCTGCATAGAGTGCGCGCTGATGGTTCTTGTAGAACGATGCACCCTGGCTCTGTGCCACTGGGTTATTCGTAGTGTACACGGTATTGCCACCCCATACAGCGTCAGAGACCTTTATTGGGAAAGCGTTGGCTGGTACCTGATAGATCATCGACCAAAGGTCCGCCTGTGCCCCAGGTTGCGACTGCTCTGTAAGCAAGCCAAAGAGATGCGTGTGCAACTTTGTCTTTGGACCGAGGTCAATATCCATGTTTGAGCGCAATGTTCCACGGGTATATTTGTTTTGGGTGGAATAACCGTCGTTTTGGAAATTCTTGATAAAGCCCTTGTTCGTCAGAAGCTGTACGTTGGTGAAATAACGGAAATTCTTTGTACCACCCTTGAATTCGAGGTTGAATCTGTCGTTATTGGAAACATTGCGGAAAGTCTCGTCCACCCAGTTTACATTTGGATAGTAGAGAGGGTTCGTTCCGTTCTTGTATGCGTTTATCACGGCATCGCTATAAGCCACGTTGCCTGTACTGCCTTGGTTGCGATAAGCCTCGTTTACGGCAGAGGCGTATGTGGCGGCATCAGCCATTACTGGCTTGTTGGTGAGGAACTGGAACACATGGTCGTATGTGAACGTGAACGACTTGGTGTTGTACTGTCCGTGCTTTGTTGTAATGATTACCACACCATTTGCTCCCTTGTATCCATAGAGGGCAGTGGCTGCGGCATCCTTCAGTATCTGCACGCTCTCCACATCCTCAGCCACCACATTGTCTATCGAGCGTTCCACTCCATCAATGATGAAGAGTGGTGTGCTTCCGTTGAGCGACTGTAGCCCCCTTATGTAGAACGTTGGATTCTGGTTATTGTAAAGTCCACTGCCATCGAGTCCGACAAGTCCGGAGCCTTGTCCCAGGATATTGTTGCCGATGTTGCGTGCTCCACGCTTGTTGACATCCTTTCTTGTAATGACATTTACGGAAGCCGTTGATTGCTCGCGTGTGAACTGGCGGTTGGCACCGATATCAACGGTCTGGTCCTTATATGCCACGGAATCTATGATGTCCGACTGTGCCATTGCAGGCAGGCAAGTACCTGCGAGCAATGTCAACATAAATATGTTCTTTGTTTTCATATACGAGTTCATTTTTATATTGTTATTCCCATCCAGGATTTTGGACAAGACCATAATTCTTGTTGATTTCTGCCTGTGGCAGTGGGTCAAGCAACCATTTCCTCACTTCGTCGCTTTTGGGGTTCTTGTCCCAAAGATAGCGGCTGTTGCCCGTAATGGTCTTTATGGTGTTCAAGAAGAACAGAGGCTGGGTTGACGATGCGTCGTTCTCTCTATCGGAACCTACCCATGCCACGTTGCGGCTCTCAAACACGTTACCCTTCTGTATCATACGATACTGCATAAGTCCATGCAGTTGCTTGGTCATCCAGTCAGTTCGTTTCAGGCGAACCATGTCGAACCAGCGGGCATTGGTGAGTCCAAGCTCGCGAACACGCTCGTCGAGCAGTTCCTCCATAAACTCGGTAGATGTCTCTCCATTGTCGAGACTTACTGTAGCCGATGCCGCTGCTGCTGCCGTTGTGGCAGAGTAGCCCTTTGCCGCACGCCAAGTGGAGCTTGTCCATACCTTAGCCATGGTTGGAAGTCCTACGCGAGAACGTACCTTATCTACCATCTGAACAGCTTTCGTGACATCGGGGTTAGAGCGCATCACGAGAGCCTCTGCGTATTGCAGATAGAATTCTGGCAGTGACAGGGCAACCCACTGTGTTGGGAAGCGGTAAGAGTCTGCACTCTGGTCGGCGGTATATGAACCTGTTCCGAGATAGTATTTGTTGAATCCGTATCCCGAACCGAACATTGTGTTTTGCTGTGTCAAGACACCCGTACCACCATCGTTGCCGTTATACCATATCTCCCATGGATAACCTGTCATAGAGGCTGTTGTCCAGTCGAGGTTAGTGTTCTGACCATTGACAATGCACTCCTCATAGAGACGAGGGTCGCGGGTGAGAGAAGTGTTTATCTGTCGACCTCCTGCTGGCACGTCACCGCTGACAAACATGGTGTGGAGCGACTTTGCGTTACGCGTGATGGCACCTGTCAGCTTATTGGTTACGAAGTTTGATACTACATAAGTCACTGATCCGTCGGCATTGGCTTGCTCTGTCACCTCTGGCTCTGTGGCATTGTCCTTATAGGTCTTCTTTGCCGCATTCTCCCAGTTGAACGGTTCGCCGTCATACCACGAGAACTTCTCTACATACTCATGTGTTGGGCAATAGGAGTTACGTGGAACATCCTTTGAATACCATTGGTGCCAACCATATCTGGCTGTCTGCATCGGGTCGTTGCCATAGACGCGGACAGAGTGGAGAATCTCGGTAGAGGCGTTGAGGAAATATCCCTGTCTGTAAGCGAGGCGGTAGTATGGCAGCTTGGATGTAGGAGTCTTAGCCGTGGTTGGTATCACAGCCTGAACAAGCTCATACTGTCCATTGCTCTGCAGCATATTGTAGAAATCGTCGCAGGCCTTTGCAAACTTGTCCCAACGCTCCTGATACTTCGAGGCATCGGTGTACATGATGTATGGTCTAACCTCCTCAGAAGCTGCAGAGTAATATGGCTTTCCGTCCTTTGGATTGAGCAGGGGCGAGGCTGCGAACTGCAGAATCTTGCATTTCAATGCCATGGCACCGGCCTTTGTCCATCTACCGTTCATTGTTGCTGGATTAGAAGTAATCCATGGGAATGCGCTCTCGTTGATTGCGCTGTCTATCTGGCACACCATCCAATCAACACATTCCTCCACGGAATTGCGTGGGAATTGTCCTGAAGTCTCGCTTGTCTCAAGCACATGGTCCATGATTGGTATGCCTCCGAAGTGCTGGAAAGTATTGAAGAAGGCATCAACCATAAGGCAGCGCGCCTCAGCCTTCAGACGGTTCTTCTCCTCTTGAGCCATGTCCACCTCTGGTGCCCTATCCACATTGTTGAGGAAGATGTGGGAAGCGCGTATCATATACCATTGGTACTCCTTGTCGTATGAATAGAGAGGTCCATCGAGTCCGTCAGAGCGGTTGACGGTGGCTGTCATCGCACCAGTATAGTACTGTCCATACACTGCGGCTCCATTCCAAAACAGATGCCAACAGTCTGTCAGACCGTCAAACTTTCCAGTATAGGGATTGCCGGAATGGGGCATCTTGTCGCCTCCATTGGCGTAGGGAAGTCCGTAATACTGTTTGGAATATATTCCGACAAGAAACTGACGAGTATATTCAGCATTGTTGAACACGGTGTCGATAGTGGCAGTGGAGCTTACCACTTCGTCAATGGAAGCGTTGCCAAGGGCAATCTCATCGGTGCACGACATTACCGTCGCACTTGCCGCAAGCATGGCTACTGCACTACGTAATAATATATTGTGTTTCATTTCGTTCTTTTCTTTACATTATACCTTGTTACATTATTAGAAGCCTATGTTCAGACTGACTGTATAAGTGCGCTGAAGTGGGTAGGAAGGTGCGCTAGACGCCCTTGTCTCAGGGTCACCCCACTTGTATGGAGTGATGGTAAAGAGGTTGTAACCAGAGAGAGTCACCTCGCATTTCGTCATTCCGATCTTCTTGAATGTCGGGTTGATAAAATCGTAGGAGAGCGATATAGTCTTCAGACGAAGATACTTGGCATCTTTCTCCCACAGGTCTGACGCTGCATAGTTCTGTACGGCATTCGTCCATGTTGCACGTGGATAGAGTGCGTCCTGCGACTCATATACTCCTGGAGTCCATGTGTTGTCCACATGGTATGAGAGAAGACCTCCCTGTGTGGTGTTCGACGAGCAGAAGAACGGCTGACGGAAAACGTCGGTGATGTAGCGCGACACGTTCCATGCACCAGTCAGCTGGGCATTGAAGGTCAGTCTCTTATAGTTGAATCCAAACGTCAGACCTGCCATATACTCTGGGTCGTCTGTATAGCCAAGCTCGCGGCTCATGTCGTTCTCGTCAATTCTTCCATCCTTGTCAAGGTCAACGTAAACACAGTCGCCTGGCTGGAGGTTGGCTACAAGCTGCTCTGGGAACGGAGTGCCGAAAACCTGCTGGTATTCTGCCTTTGTCTGTTCTCCCTCATAGTACTTCCAGAACTGGTACATCAGTCGGGAGCCGATGCGGTGTCCGCGCTGGAACATATATTCGTTCTTTTGTGGAGTCTCTTTCATCTCCACCACCTCGTTTTGGTTGTAGCTGAGGTTAAGCTTGCTCCAGAAACGGAAGTCCTTGCCTATTTTGTCGTTGAATCCCAAAGAGAATTCCCAACCCCAAGAATCTGTCACACCCATGTTTGTGTAAGGCATGGTGAAACCGATGGTTGAAGGTACTGTCTGGTCACGCAGAAGAATGTCTGTACGATGCTCACGGTAGTAGTCGAACGTAGCTCTCAAACGGTCACCGAGGAAGTTGATGTCAATTCCGTAGTCCTGTTTCAGAGCCTTCTCCCAACCCACGTCAGGATTGTTCTTCAGATACTCGTAAGCTCCGGCGATGCCTGACGTTCCCGACACCGTACCCGACTGGGCGTTACCGAAGAGGTAGGCGTATGTGTTAATATATGGAGATGTCAGACAGTTGGTCATAAGTCCGTCGGAGCCAGTGCCGTATGGGTCGGCGAGATACATGAATCGTATTGCCTCCACAGTCTTGTCATTACCAACGAGTCCCACAGAGGCACGCAGTTTCATGAAACTGACAACCTTTGCAAGAGGTTTCCAGAATTTCTCCTGGCTTACAATCCATCCTACCGAACCAGCGGGGAACGTACCGAAGCGCCTGTCTGGGGCGAAGTTCTCCGAGCCGTTGTAGCCGACATTGAATTCTGCCATGTACTTGTTGGCATAGTCGTAGGTCACACGTCCTACGAGTCCCACATACGAACGTGGCACGTCAGGATAGGATGTACCGGAGTAGTAATACTGCTTTGATTGGTTGTAGAGTACAAGAGCGTTGAAGGTGTGGTTGCCGAACACGCGCGAGTAGTTGAGGCTTCCCTCCAAATACCAGTCACGACCTTTTCCTTGGTTATAGGAATAGGAAGGGTCTGTGTCATTTCCGTTCTGGCGATATAATATATAAGGTGTACCGTCGGCATTGTACATCACGTTGCCAGCCTCGTCATACTGTACGAGAGGATTGTATGAAGCCACGCCGCAGTTACCTTGCTTGTTGACGGTGTAGGCAGAGTTGTATGCTCCCTTCAATTTCAGTGAGAGACCCTTCGTGATGGCATCAAGCTTCTGGTCGAGCACGAGGTCCATCTGTATCTTGTTGATATTGGTCTGCATGAATCCGTTGCCATAGTATGCCATACCTGTTCCACCAAGGAACGGAAGATTGAGACCGTCGGTGTAGTCAGTGGTGCAATAAACCATCTTGCCATCCACTATACCAGGGCTTGAGAACGGTGTAGCATAGTAGATATTCTTTATCATACCAGCCGACCCTTGACCTGTGTATGGCTTGTCGGCATCGTTCACGTTACCTGCCACATTGAACGACAGTGTCGTTGTCTTCGTTGCCTTGAGGTCGAGGTTTCCACGATAGTTGAAGCGCTGATACTGGTAGCCATAGTTATAGCCTCGGTCAAACTCGTTGAACAGACCGCCCTGCGAATAGTATCCGGCTGAGATGAAGTATTTGACTCGGTCGGTTCCACCCGATATGTTCAAGTTGTGCTGTTGCTGAAGGGTGACATCCTTCATTATATAGTCTGCCCAACTGGTGCTTGGGAAGCGTATTGGGTCGCTGCCGTCCTTGAACTTCTGTATTATTGCCTGTGAGAAGCTTGGAGCAAAGGCGTTCTCTGCCATGTAGTCATTTATATTGCCATATTTGCCATTCGCTACTGCCACATTGGCTCTCTGCAGATAGTCGTTGTAGGACATCTGATTATAGAAATTGGCATATTCGAAAGAGTTTGCCTGCTCAATCATCTTGGTGGGAGAGAGGGCTGTCCATGAGGTAGATACGCTGATTTTCGCCTTGCCTTCCGTTCCTCGCTTTGTGGTTATGAGCACAACACCATTTGCTCCGCGCACACCAAACACGGCAGTGGCGGAGGCATCCTTGAGCACGGTAATGCTCTCTATTTCATTGGGGTCGATGTCGGCCATCGAACGCTCCACACCGTCAACCTGAATGAGTGGGGTGGCATCGCCGAACGTCGCCTTACCACGAATGAAAATCTCAGCAGCGTCCGAACCTGGCTCACCAGAATACTGCACCGTGGTCACACCCGAAAGCTGACCTCCGAGAATATTGTTCACAGATCCGACAGAAGTGCGCACCAAATCCTCGCTCTTCACACTGGAGATCGCACCTGTGACGGTCACCTTCTTCTGCACACCGTAAGCGACAACCTCTACACCTTGAAGCTCAAAACCTGTGGAGGACTTCATCTGCACCTTCATACCTTGCTTGGCAGAAACCAAAGCCTCGTCGTAGCCGATGTAGGTAATCTTGAGTTTTTGACCAGGTTTTACATTAATACTAAAATTTCCGTCAAAGTCGGTAACTGTACCCTGCGTAGTCTTGCCGCCTACGACAAGGACCGTTGCACCAATAACTGGCTCACCGTTTTCATCGACGACAGTGCCTTTGATCGTCCCAGCCTGTTGCACTTCATGAATGTCGGCCATAACCTTTTGGACACCTATATTGGGCGAAAAAGTCATAACCATACAAGATAGCGCGAACGGCAAGACTGACTTGGTAATTAACTTGCCTTGTTTGTTCATGTTATTTATAGTTATTTAAATATTTGCAAACGTTAGTTTATTTGTGTGCAAAGGTATTGAAAAATCACGTAATCAAACTATAATTTTTGGCGATAATACCCTATTATTTGGGATTTTTGGCAATAACTTGCCCCGCTGTTTTTTTGCAATCCATACATTTTGTAGTTTATTTTAACTTTGCAATCCTTAAAATTTAGCCATAAAACACAATGGCTGTTAAGTTGTATGTACAAAAGAAGTCGCATGTGTAGAAAAAGTCAAGGAAAGTTTAAAACTGCCAAAATCATGAGCCTGCATGTTAAATTCCTCTCTCCGCATCGCTGGGATGTAAAAGGTTGATGCCCTTGGCAGTTGGCTTTTCAATCGCAATAGTCGAAAAACTTTCTATAACTTTTGACCGAACGGCATCAAAATTTGACAAAAACTTGCACGTTTCAAAGATTTACATTATCTTTGCACGCAAATAAAACAAAAAAACAATTACGACCTATTCTTATTTAAAATGCAAACAAGTAAGTATCTGCTGGCGAGTGAACGCGACGCCGAATGGGGACTCACCGTGAGCACCATAGGTAAGGAGCAAATCGAGCCTGGAGAACCCTATCCAACGAAGGGACATGCCTACGGCTACTATTTTTACCTCGACAGAGGACGTACGCTCGACGAATACCAACTGCTCTACAACATGGAGGGCGAGGGAGTATTCAGCTCGGCACACGTTAAGAAACAGGCTATAAAGCCTGGCGATATGTTCCTGCTTTTCCCAGGCGAGTGGCACACCTATCACCCACTTGAGACAACGGGTTGGAAACAATATTGGATTGGCTTTAAGGGAAAGAACATCGACGAGCGAGTGAAAGCAGGATTCCTCTCACCGGAGAAACCAATATATCGTGTTGGATTCAGTCACGAGATAAAGGCTACATACGAGAAGGCATACGACATTGCTCAAGAGGAGTCGGCTTACGTTCAGCAGACCTTGGCGGGAATGGTGAACTATCTCATAGGACTGATGTACTCGCTTGAACGAAACATCATACTTAACAAGAACTCACAACAGGTCGATATCATCAACAAGGCACGACTGAGAATACGTGAGGCATTGGAACAGGACCTTACCATTCAGGGCGTAGCACAAGAGTTTGGCATGGGATACTCCAGTTTCCGCAAGCTGTTCAAGGAATATACGGGCATCGCCCCAGCGCAATATCAGCACGACCTGAGACTGCAACGCGCCAAGGAGCTGCTCTCCACCACCGACGACAGCATAAAGGAAATAGCCTACCGCCTCAATTTCGAGTCGCCCGACTATTTCTCCTCGAAATTCAAGGCGAAGACGGGAATGAAACCCTCCGACTTTAGGGCGATGAATAGGTGAGAGTTAGAGGTGATATGAAAGATTATAACTTTTAAAACATATAAAACTATGAGCAGTATTTTGGAAGGTCGATTGGAACTAAAAAAGGAAATCGACAAAATAGCAGAAGTCGCTGGCTATCTCTGGCAGAACGGATGGGCTGAGCGCAACGGAGGAAACATAACAGTAAACATCACCGACCTCGTCGATGACGACATACGCCAGATGCCTGCCATCAGCGACACTATCCAGATCGGAACGGCATTGCCCGCTCTAAAGGGAGCCTATTTCTTCTGCAAGGGAACGGGAAAGCGTATGCGCGACCTCGCACGCTGGCCTATGGACAATGGCTCGATAATACGCATTCTCGACGACTGTGCGAGCTATGTCATCATAGCCGACAATGCCGTGATGCCAACATCGGAGCTGCCAAGCCACCTCTCTGTCCATGCCCGAATGATTGAGAAGGGCTCAAACTACAGGGCTACGGTACACACCCACCCAATAGAGCTCATCGCTATGAGCCACAACAAGAAGATGATGGGCAAGGACGTGCTCAGCAACTTGCTGTGGAGCATGATTCCTGAGACAAAGGCTTTCTGCCCATTAGGTCTCGGCATTGTTCCTTACACTCTGCCTGGAAGCCTGGAGCTTGCCGATGGCACACTGAGAGAGCTTGAGGACTACGACGTGGTGATGTGGGAGAAGCATGGCGTGTTTGCCAAAGGTCTCGACGTGATGGACGCTTTCGACCAAATCGACGTTCTCTCCAAGAGTGCGAAGATATACATCAACGCCAAGTGCATGGGATTCGAGCCTGACGGCATGAGTCAGGAGGAAATGGCAGAAATGACGAGAGCTTTCAATTTGCCGAGATAAATGACAATACTATCGATTCTGCTGGCAGTGCTGACAGTTACGCAAACTGCCAAAATAGACCGCAAGGCAGTGCTTGAGCGCAACAATCCCAAGGTGGAGGCTGCCGACCCTCTGTCGTCGCTCACAGTGGGCAATGGGGCGTTTGCCGCCACCATCGACGTTACAGGACTGCAGAGTTTCCCAGAACAGTATGCCGAGGGAGTGCCACTCACCACGATGACGACGTGGGGTTGGCACTCGTTTCCCAACACCAAAAGACTCACCGAACAGGAGTCGCAGAAAAGTGTTGACGCTGGGCATGGACACAAGGAAATATATGCCGTGGAGTACAAGACGGACGGACGAAACAAGGATGCCACGGAGTATTTCCGCGTCAATCCCCACCGCCTCAATCTTGGCTGTCTCGGTTTTGTCTTCAGCGATGATAAGGGCAACACGCTGCCTTTGACCGCCATCAGCGACATCCGACAAGAGTTGAAGCTATGGGAAGGCACCGTGGAGTCGGGCTATAAGGTTGCCGGCTCTCCCGTTGAGGTTGTCACTGGAGCCAATGGCGACGAGATGTTCGCACATATCGCCACACCGCTCTTCGGCAAGCGCCAAGCCAAACTCGCATTGCGCCTTCCATATCCCACTGGCAAGCACTCCGACGATGCCGCCGACTGGGCGAGCACCGACCGACACACGTCGAGGATTCTCTCCTCCACAAAGCAGAGCGCATTGATAGAACATCAGATAGACGATACACATTATTATATTAGTCTGCGATGGCAAGGCAGGGCAAAGCTCTCCAACACCGAGCCACACGTATTCACGCTCACGCCTCTCGACAACACCATCGATGTTGCCGTGACATACAGTGGCAGTCAGAATGCCTGTCCTGCAAGCGAGTTGAGGATTGACAGTGAGCTGCAGGCGTGCCGCAAGCGGATGGAGACTTTCTGGCAGAGCGGAGCATTCGTCGATTTCTCCCTATGCACCGACCCAAGGGCTAAGGAACTTGAGCGCCGCACGGTGCTGTCGCAGTATGTCACCTACGTCAACTGCGGCAATGGCGGCGTGCCTCCACAGGAGACAGGTCTGACCTACAACTCATGGTTTGGTCGCCCGCACCTTGAGATGACATGGTGGCATGCCGTTCATTTCTCCCTATGGAACCGCCCAGAGGTGATTGACCGCACACTGACATGGTATGACACCGTTGCCCTTGCCCCCTCACGCGAGATAGCACGCCGACAGGGCTTCAAAGGTGCGCGATGGATGAAGATGACCGACCCATGGGCTGGTGAGGCACCGTCAAACACAGGCTCGTTCCTCACCTGGCAACAGCCACACTACATCTACATGGCAGAGGAAGCCTATCGACGTCATCCCGACAAAGCCACGCTGGAGGCACACGCCGAGGCTGTTGAGGCTACGGCAGAGTTCATGGCAGACTTCGCCAAGTCGTGCGACAAAGGCGAGGGTAAGCCAATAGTCTTGTTTGGACAGACTGCCATGCAGGAGTGCATGACATGGAAGAACTCCTATCACCAACCCTTTGAGCAGGCATACTGGCGTTATGGACTGACCGTGGCGCAACAGTGGCGCGAACGCATGGGGAAGCCGCGCAATGCAGAGTGGGACGATATCATCAGCCGCATAGCACCATTGGCAGAGTCAGAAGGCATCTATGTCTCTGCACTGCCAGTTCCTCAGTCCTCACTCCAAACTCCCCTTTCCACGCTTGTCACAAACGACCACCCCGCCGTATTGGGAGCCTGTGGCTTACTACCCTCCTCACCCCAAAGTAATCTCTCACCTCTATACGACACCTCCACCATGCTCGCCACCCTCGACTGGGTGAACGCCAATTGGAACTGGGAGACGACGTGGGGATGGGACTATGGCATGATTGCCATGTGCGCCGCACGCCTTGGCAATGGCGAGGCAGCCGTTGATGCCCTGCTCACCCCGAAGCAGAAGAACACCTATCTCGTCAACGGTCACAACTTCCAAGAGCCCAAGCGCCTACGCATCTATCTCCCGGGCAACGGAGCGCTGCTCTGTGCCGTGGCAATGATGTGCGCAGGATGGGACGGATCCCCCGCCACCGCCAACCCCGGTTTCCCACAAAACGGGAAATGGAACGTGCGTTGGGAGGGATTGCAGAAGATGCAGTAGCCTAATCACGAAATGAGGACTGGTATTGGAAATCCCTCCACCCAGTCCTCATTTCGTTTCATTTATGAGTATAGCGAGGCTTAGGCTGAAGTTCGGATAGTTGCATATTTGTAACTATTTCAGTTGTTTCGGAGCGTGGGAAAGAATACAAGGCATCCCGATATCGTCTCGAAGGCATCCCGAGACCATCTCGAAGGAAGCTGGGAGGCAAAACAACACAAAACGGCAATTAACGTTTAACAATTGTAACTTTGTCGTTTAACAATTCAATGCTCGCCCTTTGTCGGCATTTGACAAAATATGGTGTAGGATAGACACATTGTTAATTTCAAAATCAAGAAACTATCAGACAATGATGTAGTGGAGGTTGATAAGCCGTAAATATATGAGTCTATCTCACTCTCCTTGCTAAAAATATGGTGACAAAACACGGAATTTAACAAAACTTTTAGTTGAACTGCCAAAAAATGTAGTTTTGGAGTATAATTTTACAGTAATTTTGCACTCGAAAAGTAAATTTATGGTTACTAACATCTTTGCAATACCTAATAAAATATAATATAAGATGAAACAAACAAAACTGATTAAGCAGACAGTGTTGCCATTTGCATTGGCATGCACAGCCCTGACATTCAACCCACTGTGTGGAGTGATGCCAGCTGCCGCATCAACAAACTCAATGCAACAGGCAGGTGCCGTGAACGGTGTTGTCGTTGATGCCAACGGCGAGCCAATCATCGGTGCAAGTGTGAAAATCGTTGGCACGAGCAACGGTAGCGTTACTGACTTCGACGGTAACTTCAAGATTGCCAACGTGCAGCGTGGTGCCACGCTCGAGATTTCCTACATAGGATTTGTTTCGCAGCGCGTTAAGGTTACGGGTGAGACCATTAAGGTCGTACTGAAGGAAGACAGCAAAGCCTTGGAAGAGGTTGTTGTCGTTGGTTATGGTGTGCAGCGCAAGAGCGACGTGACGGGTGCCTTGAGCCATGTTGGTTCAAAGGAGTTGGAAAGCCGTCCTGTAAATAATGCCTTTGAGGCATTGCAGGGAAAGGCAGCCGGTGTGGACATTACCACAAACGAGCGTCCAGGTACTGTAGGAGACATTCGCATTCGTGGTGAGCGTTCTCTGAAAGCATCAAATTCTCCACTTTATGTTGTCGATGGTGTGCCTTTGATGTCAGGTTCCGGCATTGAGACCTTGAACCCACGCGACATTGAGTCTATCGACATCCTTAAGGATGCTTCGGCTACTGCTATCTATGGTTCACGTGGTGCAAATGGCGTCGTTATTATCACGACAAAGGGCGGAAAACCAGGACAATTCTCACTAAACTACTCAGGTTCTGTAACATGGCAGGAAATTGTTGACAGAAACGAAAACGTAGGTGCTGCCGATTATGTAACTTATCGTCGTTGGGCGGCCTACAATTCTGACCCGACCAAGTATGCTGACCCTCGAACAGGCAATTCTCGTGAGAATGATGAGGCCATCTTCGGCATACTTGACGACCCAACAGCTGTGGAAAACATTCTGAGCGCATGGGACGGCGGCACATGGGATCCTTCAAGAATTAAGGAATACGACTGGCTTGGACAGGCTGTCCGTACAGGTTTCATTCATGAGCATACTCTTAGTGCATCTGGCGGTAGTGACAAACTCAACGCCTTTGGCTCATTCGGTTATCTGAGCAACCGTGGTACGCAGAAGGGACAGGAGTATCAGCGTTATACGGCACGTATGGGTGTAAACGTTAAGCCTGTAGATTGGATGACCATCAACATGTCGATAAATGCGTCGCGCGAGGATCAGGATTATGGAATGTCAAGCTCCTATGCTCCTTCTTCTACGAACTCTGCAAGCGGCATCTATTACCTCTATAAGAAGTCATACAGTTGGGCACAGCCTTATGACGCTAATGGTGATCGAATCAAATATCCAGGTGGTGACAACCAGTCATACAACCCCATTAACGAGTGGGAGCACAATATGTCTAACCGTGAGACCTATCGTGTTTTAGGTTCGTTCTCTGCAACAATGCATCTTGGTGAGATTTACGCTCCTCTCAAGGGCTTGGAGTATAAAATCACCTTCGGTCCTGACTATCGTCACTATCGCAAGGGTGACTTTATCGATACAGAGTCGGCATACAAGTGGATGAACGGTGGTAAAAATCAGGCAAGCTGGTCACAGCGCCGCGACTTCTCATGGACTCTCGACAACATGATTACCTACAACAACACATTTGCCAAGAAGCACAACGTGGGTGTAACCTTGCTCCAGTCGGCATCGAAATGGAACTACGAGACAGCAAGCATGGCACTTTCTGGTCTTGAGCAGAACATGTACAAGTGGAACGCCATGGGCTCACTCGACATCACCGACTCAACCAATGGCGCAAGCATGAGCACAGGCATCAACGACCGCCAGCTTGAGTCTTACATGATACGTCTCAACTATGGTTTTGACGACCGTTATCTTCTTACTGCCTCAGCACGTTGGGACGGTGCCTCTCAGCTTTCAAAGGGTCGCAAGTGGGCTTTCTTCCCATCAGTTTCTCTCGGTTGGAGAATCCAGCAGGAAAGCTTCCTCCGCGACGTCAACTGGCTTTCAAACTTGAAGATCCGTGCCGGTGTGGGTACGACAGGTAACTCGGCCATAGATCCATACTCCACTCTCGGTCTCATACAGTCAATTTTCGTGCCTACCGCAGACGGTCAAGAGAAAGCATACCTCATGAATGATCCTGCTTATGTGAAGAATGTCCTTGTGATGTCAAATACTGAAGTGGGTTGGGAAAAGACGACACAGTGGAACGTAGGTATCGACTTCGGCTTCTTGAGAAACCGTATCAGCGGTAGTCTTGAGTTCTACACATCAAAGACAAATGACCTCCTCCTCAATATGTCTATTCCTACTGTAACCGGTTATGGTTCTACCATCGCCAACATTGGAAAGACATCAAACAAGGGTGTTGAGCTTACCCTCAATGCCATACCAGTAGAGACGAAGGACTTCACATGGAACTCATCGTTGAACCTCAGCTGGCAGAAAGACAAGATTGAGGAACTCTCAAACGGTAAGGAAGACGATGTCACCAACAAATGGTTCATTGGTGAGCAACTCAGTGTTTACTATGGCTACTCGGCTGCCGGCATTTGGCAAGACACTCCTGAAGACCGTGCCGAAATGGAGAAATGGAATGCCAACGGCGAGAACTTCTCACCTGGTAAGGTTCGCCCATACGACGTTGACGGCGACTACAAGATGACCGATGCCGACCGTGTGATAATCGGTAACCGCAGACCAAATGTAACAGCAGGCTGGATGAACACATTCAACTACAAGGGAATCGAGCTTAGCTTCCAACTCTACGGCCGTTTCGGCTACTGGGCTCAACGTCCTGTGCAAAGCCTCTTCGGATATGGCACCCTTGGTGAATGTGTAGACTACTGGACACCAGACAATCCAGGCGCATCTTATCAGAAACCAATCCTTACGACCGTTCAGACGGGTGATGCCGATCCTTATTCTGGTGCTCTGACCTATAAGAAGGCAAACTTTATCCGTATGCGTAACATTTCGATTGGTTATCAGTTGCCAAAGAACATTGTCAAGAGCTTTGCAAAGAACCTGAAGGTATACGCCCAGGTCATCAACCCATTCGATTTGCTGCAGTCGATAGATGGTCTCGACCTCGACACAGGCCAGCAGTACTACAACCGCAGTTGGGTAGTTGGTCTTGAGATTGGTTTCTAATTTCTTAGTAAAACATTTAAACAGAACATACAATGAAAATCAATAATTATATAAAAGTCGGTATTCTGGCATCCATGGTGCAGGGATTGGCATCATGTTCCAGTGATTTCCTTGAGGAGAATTATACCACTGGCTATTCGACAGAATATTTCAAGACAGCAGAGGGTCTACAGTCTCTTACTAAATCCCTCTACGGCTCCATCCGTTGGATTGGAGGCTATGAGAGTCAAGGTTACAATGCCATGATGGGTGGCACTGACGAGTTTGCCATCGGAACTGATATGGCAAACGAAATGTGGCAGACATACGACATCCGTATGGCTCCTCAATGGGTTACAGTAAACGGTAACACTGGTACTAACAACAACATTTGGGATACGTCATATTATGGCATTGCGTCATGCAATCAGATTATAGCCAGTGCCGATCTTGTTGAAGATGAGGCAATACGCAACGCTTGTCTTGCACAGGCTTATCTCTATCGTGGCTTCAGCTATTATCTTCTCACCACGCAGTTTGGTCACTGCGTGCTGCAGCTTAAGCCAGCAGATGGCATCATTCGCTCGTTTGAGAACACAACACCACAGCAGTGCTGGGAACAGGTGATCTCCGACCTTGAACAAGCCTACAACCTTTTCGACGGCGAGACCAACGACATCGTTGGCAAGGGTGAGAGCTGGACAAAAGCTACAGCAGCCCATTTCCTTGCAAAGGCTTGTCTTTTCGCTGCTTCGGAGCGTAATGCCGACTGGAATTCTTCATTGAAGGAAGGCTTCTTGAGAAAAGGCCTCGAGGCTGCCAACTATGCAATCCAGGCTCGCAAGCTGGAGAGCGACGTTATCGACCTCTACGGCAACTGGACTGGTCCAAACTGCGACATTGAGAAGAGCGATGAGGTTCTTATGGTGGCTCCTCAAGACGAGAATTTTGGTGGACGTACTACAAACCGCAACGCAGGCGCGTTCTTCAACCCACAGTTCTCCAACTTCGCCAATACCACTCTTGGCAAAGAGCGTGGAGTCATTTCAGGCGGTAAGGACTTTCAGCGCTTCCGTCCAACAGAATACACTCTGTCTGCATTTGACAACGTAAATGACGCACGCCTCTGGAAGTCGTTTGCAACTGTTTACGGAACTGCCGTTGATTATAAAGGCGACGAGAAAACAGGTGCTGCTCCTGTAAAAATCGGTGAGCCATCAACTGTATTCATCATCAACAAGAAAGACGAACACGCTTATGACAAGTTCAACTTTGGCGCAAAGCGTTATCAGGTTGACGCCAACTTCGTTGACGAGGCAGGACGCTTGCCAAAGGGCGGTCGCTCTCAGACACGCACGGGCGAGTCAACCTTCTCCGGTCAGCCAAACCAGCCAGTGCTCAACTCTTGGATTCTCTATAAGGACGGTCAGTTCGTTGGTGACCAGTTTGGCAACACTCTTACTTCCACCTATGGCTCATGGGGATCAAATATGTTCCCGGGTGTAAGCAAGCACACATGTGGATACTTGAATGCATATGCAGGTGACTCTGGCTCACGTGACATTATTCTTGCACGTCTTGGTGAGACATACCTCATTCGTGCTGAGATAAAGATCCGTCTCGACGATTACGATGGAGCAAAGCAGGACATAAACGCTCTCCGTCGTCGTGGTGCATGGCATAAGGGTGAGAACCGCAGCTTCTATGTTGATGGGTGCTACGAAGCAGCAATAAAGAGTACACAGCTCAACAATGACGCACGCGTCAAGGCAAACAACGGTTGGAATCTCGGTATGAACACCTATTATCTGTCTAACCCAGGATTGGAAGTGAGCTACGAATCTACAGAGAGCGAAATGACTAGTTGGGACTGGGATAACCTGCCTGCTGAAGATGAGGCTATTCTCAAAAAGCTTGGTGTTAGCGGAAAGTTCGACCGTGCCCTCAACTTCATTCTTAACGAGCATACACGTGAGCTTGTAGGAGAATTTGTTCGTTGGGAACATCTCTCACGCACAAAGACTCTTGAGACCCGCGCAGTGAAGTTCAACAAGGATGTGAACTCTTTCGACAAGAACAAACACTATGTACGCCCTATTCCACAGAGCTTCCTCGACCAGATGCAGAATGCTGATGGTACGAACCTTTCTGATTCAGAAAAGGCTGCATGGCAGAACCCCGGTTACTAAGAAGTTCCGTACTTGAGTAATATTTGTTTAAATAAGTTAGGTTTATTAATTGTAACGAAAGGCGACATTCCCTGCGAAAGGGCGTGTCGCCTTAGTTTTTCCATTCCTCTCGTTACAATTATTATAGTAGATGTGTCAATTTTTAAAGCCGTAACTTGTCGGACTTTAGTACATTTGCAAAAAAATGAACTACATCATGAAACGAACATTTATTCTTTCTATTCTTTTCTGCCAACTACTTGTTTGTATGGCAAGGAATGTCGTGACTATTAGCGGGCAAAACGATTGGCTTTTCCGTTTGGCAACGGGAAGCGAGGAGGCTGACTCGTTGGTAAGGGTAGGCTTCTATGAGCCTTCTTTCCGTGCCTCTGGTTTCACGCACGTCCACGTGCCTTCAAATTGGGCTGTCCTTGGGTTTGAGGAACCCGTCTATCGTGGGTTCTCCGACAAGTCGCGCACTGGCAGTTGTCAGGACGACAAAGCTTCCGAGGGACTTTACATCAAGCGGTTCTTATTGCCAGACACGTTTGCCGACAAGCGTGTGCTACTTCATTTTGGTGGAGTGTGGAACTCTGCCGAGGTGTGGCTTAACGGACAACGTGTAGGGCGGCATGACAGTGGCTATACCTCGTTCTCCATGGATGTCACAGGCATTGCCCATGAGGGAGAAAACACGTTGGCAGTGCGTGTCAGACAAGTATATCACGGATATAAGACCGACACTTATGACGACTGGACCTTAGGCGGAATATACCGCGATGTTACGGTTGAGGCTATGCCTAAACTCCGTTGGATAGACAGGGTAACGGCAGTCACGACATTTGATAGTCATTACCGTGACGCCAAACTGCAATTGAAGATGATGGTGGCTGACGACCATAAGTCAACGCTGCCTGGCAACTACCGCTCGCCGGGGAAACCATATAAGTTGCACGTCAGGCTGACAGCACCTGATGGGGAAACCGTGTCGGACGAGACTTACGAATGTGCTTCGCACACAGCCAGCTATTGTGAGCAGAAGAAAACACTGACCGTGCGCAATGCCGAGAAATGGACAGCCGAGACTCCACGTCTTTACAGCTTGAGCATAGAGCTGATGGAAGAGGGAATTATAACACAGACTTTTGAGGAGCGCATCGGTCTGCGACAGATTGAGATAAAGGATGGCGTATTGACACTAAACGGACAAGCCATAAAGCTACGAGGAGTAAACCGCCACGACGAATGGCCCACCGTCGGCAGGGCAACCACGCGTGAGCACTGGCTCAAGGACCTGAAGCTGATGAAACAAGCCAACGTCAACTACGTCCGAGCCGCCCACTATCAGCACGCAAAGGGATTTATCGATATGTGCGACTCCATAGGCATGTATGTTGGCGCGGAGGTGTCGCTCGGCGGTGCGGGAAAACTGATGTACGACCAGTCGTTCGTCGCTCCCGTCATGCTGCGTGCTTATGAGACAGTGATGCGCGACCTCAACAACCCTTCCGTAATCTATTGGTCGGTGGGCAACGAAGATCCTCTGACAGACCTCCATCTGCAGGCGGTGAAGACTGTAAAGGCACTGGATCCCACACGTCCAGTCTGTATGCCTTGGAATGCCCATGAGACACTGCCCGAAGAGGTTGATATCCTTGCCCCGCACTATTGGACAGCCCATGAATACGACTCAATAGCCGCTCAGAGCAAGCGACCCATAATAACCACGGAATACGTCCATGCCTATGGGGAGATGCGCTTTGGAGGGTTGGAGGATTGTTTCCGCGCATTGACACGCCATCCTGCCGGTGCGGGCGGTGCCGTGTGGATGTGGGCAGACCAGGGCATATACACCCCAGTGCCAAAAGACACGAAGCGATATAACAGCATTGAGAAGGATAGCCTTTACTCGCGTATTGATGCACAGGGCTGGGACGGAATAACCGACTCCTATCGCCACCCTACACGCGACTTTTGGGAGGTGAAGTCGGTCTATTGCCCCATTTATCCTGTCAGCGCCAGTTTGTCTGAGGACCATTCAAATGCCGATGTTGTCCTGCGCAACGACTACGATTTCCTCAATGCCGATGACATATTAATATATTATAAGGTGTTTGTTGATGGCAAGCAGGTGGGAAAAGGCAAGGGAACGCTTGACGCGCAGCCCCACGGCAAGGGAACCATGCACATTGGCAAGACTGGTTTGCGGCAACTAAAGCCCGGGCAGACTGCCTACCTGCAGATGAGCATCCAAAATGGCGATGGACATGAGATGGGACAGAAAAGCATCGTCCTTTCAGAGGCAAATTACGCACTGAAAGATTCGCCTCAAAAGGGTGGGGTATTGGCTGTTGCCGAGAGTGACGAGTCGATAACGGTGTCGGCAGGCAGCCGCCGCTTTGTGTTCAGCCGCAAGAGCGGAATGCCACAGGGCATGAGACCCACGTTTTGGCACAAACTGAACGAGGGCGACATCACGGGCAAGACACGCATCAACGGTGAGGAATACTCAACACTGGTCAAGCAGATGACGTGTGACAGGAAGGCGGAGAACGTCGTCGTCACCACCGAGGCAACATGGGTGATAGACGACAGCAACCGCATTGACGGAACATACACTTTCTGCATCACGCCGCAGGGCAACATGACAGTCAGCTACTCTATGACACCACAAGTTGCCGTACGCTTCCTGCCTCTCGTAGGAACCGCTGTCGAGACACAGCCAAAGCAGTGGTTCGGACTTGGTCCGGAGGATGCCTATCCCAACAAGAAGTCGGCACCAATATTGGGACTCTACGACGCAAGGCAGTGGAGCGGAACAAGGGCAGCACGCTGGATTGACACAGCAATGGGGCGCATCGTGTTGAAACCAAGCGTGGGCGACTATGGCTACATCGACCGCGATGCCCCAGACAGCAAGTGGGTGCGCATAGTGCCACATGTGCAGGGACGCTCGGAGAAAGGACGCCTGAACGATAAGCGTTACCATATTACATCTGACTCTACCTATAGCGGCTCGTTTGTGATATTCGCAAGGCGGTAAAACAGTAATGCAGGTTAAAGTTTTTCCAATGTCAATCCCATTAGTCCTACAACTACGTCGTTCGAGAGGGTGACGAGGCGTAGGGACTTGAGAGGCTTCGAGGAGTTGAGAGGCATTTTCAGTATCACGCCTGCGCCGTGGTGGATGGCGTAGGGTGAGGGAGCTTGACCCACCCCCATCCCCTCCCTGGGGAGGGGTGCTGCGCCGGAAACGTTGATGTTGCGGCTTACTGCGCCGTTGTCAAATCGGAAGCGGAGGGGCTTTACGGGTGCCGACCAGAACGCCTTGCCATCGAAGACAAACTCCTCGTTGATGGTTTGCCAGTTGATGGGGTTCTCAAGATGAAGCGTGTCGCACGAGTTGTCCGTGTAGGTGGCTATGACGAGGGCGTTGTCTATTCGGCTCTGCATGTTGTTCGTGGTGCCAGCCATCATCAGGTAGGCTGCGTGGTATGGCTTTGAGCCGATGGGAATTGTGATATCATTGGGATAGTTGTCCCAAAGAGATGTGAAGATGATGTTTCGTCCTTCTTTGGGCAGCGTGAAGCTGAGTCCCTTGTGGGTGTCGAACGTGCCGAGACGGCTGTCGGCTGCAATGGGCTTTAGGCTGTTGCGCAGTCCGGTGTCGTCAATCTCCGCCGTCAGCTTTGGGTGACACCATTCACCTATGCCCTGCGTTGGGATTTGCAGCGTGGTGTAGGGCGGTCGTGGACTGACGTAGCTGTTGCGGAAGATGTCGGTCACGCTGGCGTTGTAGTGTGCTGAGAGGTCGATGTGGTCGTGCCTGTCCTCTGCGTTTGGCGTTATGTTGTCGAGCCCCATGCGTCGAAGGTATTCCTCCGATGCCACGTTTGCCTTTGCTGCTGCTATCTCGGCGAAGGCGTTTGGCTTTGGCAGCTTTCGGCGGTCAACCACTATGGTCTGCCTCGTGTTTGAGTTTCCTTGAGTGTCCATGTATGCGCCGTTGCCGGCATTTGTCCTTATGATGATTCTCAGCGGCTGTGGGAAATGGTGCTCAATGGTGTAGATGTCCTTGTTGCCTTTGCGGCGGAAGGTGTAGCTCAGATAGGGCGTGCGTATGCTTGCCTCGTTCCAGTGGTCGGGGAAGGCGGGCTTTATGATGCACTGCCCGTTGAGTGCGTCGGGCGTAATGCCGAAGAGTCCGTTTATTATGGCGCGGCTCGTTATGCCCACGTTGTCGCCGAAGTCGCGGTAAGCCTCGTTGCGCTCACGGTCGTAGTGGCTTATCTGTCCGAAGTTGCCTGGCGACTTGCCCAGCAGCATCTCGTCCGTAAGGTCGCTTTTCAAGAGGCGGAATCCCTCGTCGGCACGTCCTGCCTGGAGATAAGCCAGCGCCATGTTTGCCACTTCCTCGTGTGCCACGTTGTTGGTGCTCCATGCGTATGGCATCCAGTCGGTTGTGGATATGGTGTAGCCAATGGTTCCCTCGCCCTCTACGTCTATCGGGATGTGGGGAATGTCGCGGTCAACATATTTTGTTGCCTGGTAGGCTTGCTCGGCGGTGCATGCCCCGCAGTCGATGGGTGTGTAGATGCTCCATAGTGCCGCGCTCTTGTGCAGGCGTTTCAGTCCCATGAGGTCTTGGTATTCCGCCCAGTGTCCGCGGTCGCTGAGCCAGAGTCGCTGGTTCATGGCTTTGAGTATTGCGTCTGCCTCGTCGCGGTATGGCTTGCCGTCGAGTCCCAACAGTTCGGCAATGCGTGAGGCGAGCAGGTTGCCGCGGTAGTTGTATGCCGACGAGTGGGTCACTGCTCCACCGTTGTAGTAGAGTGCGTCTGATGCCCAGATGCAGCAGTAGGCGTCGTAGAGGTGGTCGCCGTCGGGGTCGAAGTTGCGTTTCTCCCATTCGAGGTGGCTCTTGAGCACGGGGAAGAACTCCTCAAGCTTGCGGCGGTCGGCATCGTAGGAGAGGTGCCAGAGCAGTCCGTCGATGTAGTTGAGGTTCATGTCGTAGTGGTGCATCACGTCGGTGCGGTCGGGATAGCGGCAGATGTAGCCGTTGCTATACATCTGCGTTCCCCAACGTTTCTCTGCCCTTGCCATGTTCTGCGTGCTGTCTTGTGTGGGGTGGGGTAGGGTAGGTGGCACGTTCCTCACCTGGCTGCGTGCGTAGGCTTGGAAGTGGCGGTAGGAACGGTCGCCCCAGCCCACTGCGTCGCCAACATAGCAGCCTCGCCAGCCAGCCAATGGCATTCGCCAACCGATGCAGCCGTGCTGCCATGTCTCGCCGTCCCATAGTCCGTCGGCAGCAGCCATAAGCACACTGCCGAGGGTATTAAACAAAGAGTCGGGGGTGGTTATCTCCACCCTCGACATTATTTCAGTCCTCAATTTTTCCTCCTCAGCAAACCTATCCTTGACTCCCGCATATCCTTCCCCCCTCCCCAGGGAGGGGCTGGGGGTGGCCCTCAGTTCTTTGTTCCCTTTCATAAGGAGATAGGTCTCGCCGTGTCCGTCCCATCTCGCTGTGGCAATGGGCGGAGTGCCGGTCTTCGCCTCAAACTTCGATAGGTCGTCCACTCCGAGGTCGCCGTTGCGTTGGAACTTGCTGCTTCGCGTTTCGGCAAGCACAGCCTCCAGCTCGATGTCTTGCCCTGTGGTCTTGAATTGCCATATTGCGTCCTCGTCGCCTATGAACGAAGCCATTGCCGTGATGTCTATTTGCAGCTGCCCATGGCGCAGCGTGTAGGTGCGTCGTCCGCCGAGATAGCGTGCCTCGCAGTCGAAATATGTCGAGTCGAGCGCAACCCTCTCATTGCCTATGATGGCATAGATGCTGAGGTTGCGGCACTCCCCTTTCTTGAATGTGGCGAACAATGGTCGGTCGGAGGTCTCAAGTCTGAAAGGGTCGTGTGTCCCATAGAGTGCCCGTGTGTAGCGGTTGTTGCCATTGTGGCACACGAGTTCCCTGCCTTCTGCGTAGTAGTTGCGCTTCCTTTCCTGTTGTCCCACGTCGCCCCTTGCCGCTTTCTCGTAGTCGTCAGGAGTGCGTCCGAGGTGTGGCGGCTGGTTGTATGTCACGTTTTGCCATGCCACTCCCATTCTATACACATGGTCGTGCATCAGTGTGGGTATGCGGTGCTCTGTCGGAGTGTTTGTTGTGAATATGTTGAGGTGTGACGCGTCTGATGAGTCCCAGAATATCAGTTCCTCGCGCCAGTCGCCGAAGATGTCTGCCTGGAGGTTTGGTGTTGCCTTGGTCCAGTTGCAGCTTGCCGAGTTGCCCATCTCGTGCAGCATCTTGCCGTTGCTCAGTGGTAGTGGCTCCACGTCACTGCCGTTCCATTTGTAGAGGCATGGTGGGAAGTGCGGACGGGTCTTCAGGTTGCCCAGAAGCTCGTCCTGGAGGTCGCCGTCCCAATAGATGCGGAAGTTCATCGGTGGCATTGCCTCTGAAATCATGTTCCCCTTGCTGTCGAGAATGGCGTTGCGGCAGATGTGCCACATCTCGCTGCCCTCGTGTGCAGCGTCTATGTCGGCTGCCATTCCCCTTCCTGTGTCCTCGTCGGCGGTCTCGCTCCAAAGTATTTCTCCAGTGCGTGCGTCGCGCAGGTCGGCACCGTATGGTCGTGCCTCATGCACCATATAGTATTCCAGTCCCGGACGGCTTGGCACGAGGTCGCCAAGGTGTTGCGCGTCGCCGTGTCCAAGTCCGGTGGAGTAGAGCAGCGAGCCGTCGTGGTCTATTGCCGCCGAGCCGTAGGTTATCTCGTCGCAGCCGT
Organism: uncultured Prevotella sp.; assembly: GCA_945833995.1. GTDB lineage: Bacteria > Bacteroidota > Bacteroidia > Bacteroidales > Bacteroidaceae > Prevotella. The sequence goes on along the minus strand of CAMAGM010000001.1, from coordinate 41,025 downwards.
CGCCGTCAACGTCTGCCACGGCAATGCTGTGCGCTCCTTGTCCGAAAGCGGTGGCTTTCAGTCCCTTCTTTTGGCTCGTTATGTTTCCGCCTCCGTCGGTCACTTGCCACTCGCTGTCCGATAGTGATGCGTGCAGCCACTTCGTCTGCAACCGCTTGCCGTCGAAGTCCACTGCCCAGAGGTAAGACCGCGTGTAGTAGCCGCGGCACATCACTGCGCTTGGCTTCTTGTCCATTCCGTCGAGGAATGCCACGCAGGCAAGGAAGCGCTCGCCACGGTTGCCAAGCGTCGTCTTGTCGCCCCAACCCGCATATTCGGCACTGCCGCCCAGTCCGTAGCCACGGTTGGGATTGTACCATATGGTATGCATTGCCTCGCCAGTCATTCCGTTGAACACGGTCAGCATCTCCTCGCCGGTCAGTATTCTGCCCTTCGCGTTGCGGTGGTCGGCTTGGTTGTCTGCACGTCGTATTCCCTCGTCGGTGGCAGCCTCTGTCACGAATCGTCCCTTGCCGTCGATGGCTCCTGGTGCGGTCTTGCAGATCATCTCTGCCTTGCCGTCGCCGTCGAAGTCATAGACGAGGAACTGCGTGTAGTGTGCCCCAGCGCGTATGTTCCTTCCGAGGTCGATGCGCCACAGCTGTTGTCCGTCAAGCCTGTAGCAGTCGAGAATCACGTTGCCGGTATATCCGTCGTGTGCGTTGTCGTGTGCGTTCGATGGGTCCCACTTCAATATCAGCTCATACTTCCCGTCGCCGTCAACATCGCCCACGCTGCAGTCGTTTGGCGTGTAGTGGTAGGGCTTGCCGTCGGGTGTCGTCCCACCGTCCGGTCGGTTGACTGCCATCCTGTGATAGATGTCGTTCCAAGGCGTTGCCTCTTCCGATACCTCCTCGCGTCCCCGCTGTTGGGTCACGATGCGGTAGCGGCTCGTAGCCTTTCCGTCCTTGTCGGTGAAGTTCGTCACGTCGATGTTGCGGGCTATCACCGTTCCGTCCCTCACCACCATGAATGTCGCATTGGAGTCGTCGTCAGCCAGTAGTCTCCAACTGACGAACACGCCTTTCCCTTGTGCAGGCAAAGCCACCACGCCCCTGTCAAGTTTCTCTAAGTTGACATTCCGCACATTGCCGCCAAAGGCTGGCGATGTCAAGGAAATGCCGCAAGCCAGCATTGCTGACAGAATGTAAGTTAGTTTGCTCATAATCGTTTTTAGTTTTATGTGGGCAAAGTTACAAATAAAAAACCACACCTCACCTATGTTTTCTGACTTTTCCCTATGTTTTTTGATTTTCGCCCAAATCCACCCTTTTTACCCCACATTTGGGCGAAAATCCATCAGCTTTTGCCCAAATCTACCCTTTTTACCCCACATTTGGGCGAAAATCAATTTATCTATTATCTCTTTAACAAAAAAAGCGGTGAAGCTTTGCTTTGCCGCTCGTTTTTTGTTCCATTTTAAAGAAAATGACGATGCTTTTGCATTTTTCTTTCTGAAAATTTGGAAGTTTCGATTTAAATTCTTACTTTTGCCCCCGACTTCCGTTAGTCGCTGCAAAGCGAGCATCGAAAGTGTTCGGTGTTTCGGGGGTTACTATTTATGAGAAGGCGTTTATCATGCGCTTCGTTTCTGATTTGTCGAAATCTGGACAATTTCATACAATGTCAGGACTTAGCAACGATAGATGCTCATGTAGCAGTTTATACATGATTCTGTACGCATAACGTGGACTTTCTTTTGTCTGCATTTATGTGTTATGGATAATTATATAAACTCCACTGCGTGGGTTCTGCGTTGCCGTTCTACATTGTAGGGTAGTCCAGAACCTCGACAAATGGAACAGGCAATGCCAGGTTCCACGCATTTTCGTTTATAGGTATAATACAATTAATTTTTTAACGCCGACTCCGAGAACCTATAGGCAAACTTAAAACAAAAATCTATGCAAATTAAACAGTTTTTAATCGCCGTCTGCATTGGCACAATGTTCGCGGCTTGTAGTAGTAGGGATGACTACTCTATTGAATCTACCAAACATCCACTTCAAATCACTGTAGGAATAAAAGGAATGCAAACCCGTTCAAGTGGTAATGAATCTCAACTCCAAAATACAGATTTCTTAGATGGAGAGGCAATTAGCGTTTTTCCTGACGGTGTTCATTGTACTATGATAGAGGGCTTGCCAGAAAATGGCTATGTGACATATACCAAGACTCCTGTCGGTTGGACAACAGACGCTGATTTGTATGTATTGGGTTCTGGTGATCAGTTAGAGGCTCGTGCAGTTTATCCAGCCAAAGACGCAAGTGGAAATCAAATGACTTGGGATGCAACATCATTTGCAGTTCAGCAAGATCAGAGTACAGATGCAAACTATAGAAAGAGTGATTTGATGTATGCTTTTACAACCAATGTGGATCCTGCAAACCCAATTCCGCTGGAATTCAATCATTGCATGTCTAAGATTACTGTAATAGTAGAAGATCCATCAGAAGCTTATGATTTAGCTGATTTTAAAACTGGTTTTTCAAATTTATATTTGTATGGCATTATGAGAAATGCGACAATATCAGCTACTGGTGCGGAATTAAAAGCAACTGGTACGGGTAGTACAGGCTATGTATATGTGTGTGAATCTGATGCAGTAGAGGCACTATGCACATCGGGAGTGTCTTGTATCATTCCACCTCAAACAGTGTCTGGTGGAACAAAAATGATAGGTGTATATGTTGATGTCGATAATGGATATAAGTATACCGTCCCATCTGGTGGTGTAGAGTTTAAAGGTGGATATGAGTATATATACAAATTGACCCTTAAAAAAGAGGGATTCTCTCTTTCCGAAATAACTATTAAAAGTTGGCAATCAGGAACGGAGAATCCTGTAGAAGGAGAAGCACGATAAACAAAAACAGTAATCAACTCATAACAATATTCATTTGATTTAAACCTCCGTGAGGGCTGGGTGGAATGATTTTCCGGTACCAGCCCTCCATTAATATATAGAAGTTTTCCTCCCTTTAATGTAGTTAAATATCCATCCGCCTGTAGGGACTTTACTTTATGTAAGTCCGTACTTGAGGCAGAAAAGACGTTAATTCGCACCTCGCCTACGAGGTAATAATCACAAGAGATTTTTTCTGGATGGTGCGCAAGATGCGGGCGAGATGCCCACACCTCCAGCCATTTCAAATTGCAACCATATTTAACTTTTGTCTTGATGATTGTTTGATGCCTGCGCTCCAAAAACGAGGTCGTTTTTTGCCATTTGCCCACGTTTGCCCACGTTGGACATCAATAAAATAAACTTTTTATATTATATGAAGAATAAAAAGAAAAAATAATTATGTATATATATTTATAATGTGCGTGAGGAAAGTGTCCAACGTAGGCAACGTGGGCATTTAGCCGTTTATGGTATGTGTCAACCCCACCTTTCGATCATTAGGAATCGACTTGTCGATATGCGGAAATCGACTTGTCGATATTGCCTAATCGACTTGTCGATGTTTGGCGAACAAAAATCAAAAGAAAAAAATCAAATATTATGGGCATTTGAGGGGAATGTTTTGTAACTTTGCACCAAAAATAACAAGCAATGAAACTAAAAACTGTATAACGGAGATGAAAACAAGACTTTTGTTTGGAGCAACTTTGTTGTTCTCTGCCGCTTTTGCCTCTGCGCAAGTGGCAAAACCAATGGAGGACGTGAACAAGGTTGTCGATAACACCCTGGACAGCCTTAACAAGGCAAAGACAGCACGAATTCCCGCAGGCACGAGCCGCAAGGGAACCAACCCTGTGCTATTCCTGATAGGAAACTCGACTATGAGAAACGGCACTTTGGGCAACGGCAACAACGGACAGTGGGGGTGGGGCTACTATGCACAGGAGTTCTTCGACGAGAACAAGATAACGGTGGAGAATCAGGCTCTTGGCGGCATGAGTAGCCGCACGTTCTATACACGCCTGTGGCCCGATGTAAGAAAAGGCATAAGGAAGGGCGACTGGGTGATTATTTCCATCGGACACAACGACAATGGCCCTTACGACAGCGGAAGGGCAAGGGCGAGCATTCCCGGCATTGGAAACGACACGCTCAACGTGACCATAAAGGAGACTGGAGTGAAGGAAACGGTTTATACCTATGGGGAATATTTGCGGAAATATATCCGCGACTGCCGTGCCGTGGGAGCAAACCCAATACTGATGTCGCTCACTCCGCGCGACGCATACGACGAGCAGGGAAAGATAGTGCGTGTGGCAAAGACCTTCGGACTGTGGGCAAGCCAAGTGGCGGAGCAGGAGGGTGTGCCATACATTGACCTCAACGAACGCTCGGCTGCAAAGCTCGACAAATATGGTCCTTGGAAGGAGAAATACCATTTCTATGGCGACCACATACACACAAGCCATTTCGGTGCTATGATGAACGCAAGGTCGGCTGCTGAGGGCATTGCCGAGAGCAACGACCCGAAACTGGCTCCGCTGCAGGCTATGATGCAGAACGTGGCACTTCCAACAGAAAACTTTGTGCGCGAGGCAGGGAAGCCTGTGGTGTTCATCACGGGCGACAGCACAGTGAAGAACGAGGACAAGGACGAGAACGGAATGTGGGGTTGGGGCTCGCAGGCCTATACCGTGTTCGACAAGAATCTCGTGACCTGCGTGAACTGTGCAAAGGCTGGACGCAGCACTCGTACATTCCTCAACGAGGGACGTTGGGACAAGGTGTATAACAGCCTGCAGCCTGGCGACTATGTGCTGATTCAGTTCGGGCACAACGACATTGGTCCTATTGACAACCAGAAGCAGCGCGGAACGATAGCCTGCACGAAGGATACGAGCCATGTGTATAGACTCGCCGACAGTGGGAAATACGAGGTGGTATATTCCTTCGGTTGGTATCTGAAGAAGTTCATTCAGGACGTGCGCGAGAAGGGTGCGACACCTATACTCGTGTCGCTCACTCCACGCAACGAGTGGCCTGGAGGAAAAATAGAGCGACGCAACGACACCTATGGGAAGTGGTATCGTGAGGTGGTGAAGGAAACTGGTGTGGAGCTTGTGGATGTCCACAACATTTCGGCAGACTTCCTCGACGAGATAGGCAAGGAGAAAGCCAAGGATTATTTCAACCACGACCATACACACACCTCATTGCTCGGCGCACGACTCAATGCCAAGAGCGTGGCAAAGGGACTGGCACGCAATGGCGGTAGCCTCGCACGTTGTCTGCTGATGACGCAACCAGTTGTGGCTGACCTAAGCGGAAAGTCAACAATGGACAACGCCCCATTCAGCTTCTCAGCAGAGGTGCCCGATGGCAACTATAAGGTGACGGTGGTGCTTGGCTCGAAGAAAAAGGCAGGAAAGACAGTGGTGCGCGCTGAGAGCCGCCGACTGATGGTAGAGGAAACAGCAACGAAAAAGGGTGAGTTCAAGACGGTGGAGTTCATCGTGAACAAGCGCACGCCATTTGTTGCCGACGGAAAGAACGTTTCGCGCCATCCACGCGAGATAGGAACAAGAACATGGGACGACCTGCTTACCCTGGAGTTCACAGGTGCTGCTCCGACAGTGAAGGAGGTGAGAATAGAGCGCGACACAACGGCTACTACCATTTTCCTTTGCGGCAACTCAACCGTGGTTGACCAGACTGGCGAGCCATACGCAAGCTGGGGACAGATGGTGACACGATGGTTCAACACCGACGTGGCCATTGCAAACCATGCCGAGAGCGGACTGGCAACAAGCTCGTTCATTGCCTCAAACCGACTTGACCAAGTTGTGGAGATGATGAGGCCTGGCGACTATGTGTTATGCGAGTTTGGACACAACGACCAGAAAGAGCGCAAGCCAGGCAGCGGAGCATGGTATAACTTTGCCCACAACCTGAAGATTTTTATTGATAGGGTGAGAGCAAAGGGTGGAACGATGGTTTTCGTCACACCAACCCAACGACGCTCGTTCGACGAAGCCATGCAGACAAAGATACAGGAGACGCATGGCGACTATCCTGACGCAATGCGTGAGGTTGCACGCCGTGAGAACGTGCCGGTGATAGAACTGCACGACATGACGCGCACCTTCTTCGAGACTCTCGGCTATGAGGGTAGCAAGCGCTCGCTCGTACACTATCCTGCCAACACCTTCCCCGGACAGACCAAGCCTCTTGCCGACAACACCCACTTCAACCCTTACGGGGCATACGAGGTGGCAAAGATGGCAATTATGGGAATGAAGCAACTCAACCTGCCTATAGTGAAGTCGTTGCGCCCCGAATGGAAGGACTATTCGCCAGCGCAGCCTGACGATCCCGATGCCTTTGTGTGGTATCCGGCACAGGACATCGACACTACTAAGCCGTATGGGAACTAAAAGTTGAGGCCCCCTCCTACTCCCCCTGGGGGGGGGAGAAGAATTTCCCAAGAAATTGATGAGGGCTGAACACAAATCTTTAACTTTATAAGCATAAATATGAAAAAAATAGTTATAATGGCAGCTATGGCTTTGCTTGTTGGCAGGGCGGCTGCAGCCGAGAGAGATACTATAAGTCTTGACCGTGGTTGGCAGTTCCATCTTGGCGAATTGTCGGGAGTTGAGGCTGTGAAGAACGCAAGTTGTGAGACAGTCTGCCTGCCGCACGATTTCCTTATTGGTCAGCCGTGGGTTGAGCCGGATGCATCTGAGCGTCCCGACAATAGCGATGCGGGCAGCAATGTGCGCAGCCGACTGAGTCCGCGCGGCTTCAAGGAGATGAACGTAGGTTGGTATCGTCGTGAGCTGATGGCACCTGTGGAGTGGCAAGGACGGCGTGTGCTGCTCGACTTCCAGGGCATAATGCTCGTGGGCGACGTATGGGTGAACGGACAGCATGTAGGCGGTATTGACTATGGCTATCTTGGTTTCGACATAGACGTATCGAAACTGCTCAAATATGGCGAGGCAAACGAGATTGTAGTAAAGGCAAACACACAGCAGCCAAACAACTCACGTTGGTACACTGGAGGTGGACTCTATCGTGACGTGAACGTGATAGTAACCGACTCTAAGACATTCTTCCCACGCCATCCGCTCTTTATCCGCACCGTGGATAATAAGGAAGTGCGCATAAAGGCAGAGATAGCTTGCATGGGCAAGGCAGAGCGCTTGCCTGTAGAGGTAAGGATTCTCGATGCAGAGGGAAATGTGGTGGCACAGCAGCGTGAGGACGTGGCTTATTCGCCAAAGTGGAGACAGCGCGAGTATGAGCTTGCTCCATTGACACTCGACAATGCAAGGCTGTGGTCGTGCGAGTCGCCATATCTTTATACGGCAGAGGTGACGATATTCGATGCAGAGGGCAACGCCATCGACCGCGTGAGCGAGCCTTTTGGCGTGCGCACAGTGGAGTTCACTCCAGAGCGTGGTTTGCTGCTCAATGGTAAGAAGGTGCTGCTGAAAGGTTGGGCTAACCACCATACGCTTGGCGCACTTGGTGCCGCTGCCTATCCGCGTGCCATAGAGAAGCGACTGAAGCTGATGAAGGACTTTGGCTATAATCATGTTCGCACGTCGCACAACCCATACAGCGAGGACTTCCTCCACCTTTGCGACCGCCTCGGATTGCTAGTGGTTGACGAGCTTTATGACAAATGGCTCACGCAGTATGCCGGTGGACGAGTGGAGTGGGAGAGCCTTTGGCAGAAAGACGTGCCAGAGTTCATTAAGCGCGACCGCAACCATCCGTCTGTAGTACTCTGGAGTCTTGGCAATGAGCTTCAGCAGTATGCCAACTTGCCGTTCAACGATTGGGGCGTGACAGCTTACAAACTGCAACGCGAGCTGCTGCGCCGTTATGACGACACTCGCCTTGTTACCGTTGCCATGCACCCTCGTTACCGCAGCATTGAGACCGACTCCATTCCCGCACCGCTTGCCTTGGAGACCGACATCGCTTCCTATAACTACCGCTACATGTACTTCCCCGGTGATGGACGACGCTATCCTGAGAAGATTTTCTACCAGAGTGAGGCAAGCACGTCGGCTATGGGACCAAACTATTTTGAAATGGATCTCGACCGCGTGGTGGGTCTTGCCTATTGGGGAGCAATAGACTATCTTGGCGAGAGCATGGGTTGGCCCGTGAAAGGCTGGAACCAAGGTGTTTTCGACATCTCGCTGCAGCCTAAGCCCGATGCGTATTTCCTCAAGAGTTTCTTCTCTGATGAGCCTACGGCGCACATCGCAGTAATTGAGGAGGGCAAGGGAAAGATGATGTGGAATGGCGTTGACATTTCAGTGGGAAAATTCTCTGAGAACTGGAACCGTACGGCAGGTGAGAAAGTCTCTCTCTACACCTATACCAACGGCGACGAGGTGGAGCTGCTGATGAACGGCAAGAGCCTCGGCACGAAGAAGAACGAGCGTGACCCGAAGGTACGCAACCGCATACGTTGGGACGGAATCGTATATCAGCCAGGTACTATAACTGCCGTTGCACGCAAGGACGGAAAGGAAATAGCGCGTCATAGCCTTGAGACCACAGGCGAGGCAGTTGCCTTGCAACTCGTTGCCGACAAGCAGACATGGCACGCCGATGGCAAGGATCTGCAGCACGTCCGCATAATTGCCGTAGATAAGAAAGGTCGCCGTGTGCTCAATGCTGGTGAGAAACTGACGTTCAAAGTCAGTGGCGATGCCGAGATTGTTGCCGTTGACAACGGAAACATTCAGTCCGACGAGCTTGCCGTAGGCAACGAGCGCAACCTCTTCATGGGAACGGCGTTGGTAATTCTGCGTGCCGGCACTACCCCCTCTGATGTAGTGTTGGAGGTTACGAGTGATAAGTATAAGACGAAGAAGATTAGGGTGAGATGTGAGAGGTAAGAGGTGAGAGGAGTGAGGTGAGAGGAGTGAGATTAGCGAAGCTTGAATTTTAGGTGTTAGCTGCGCAGTGAAGTATTCTCACTCCTCTCTTCTCACTCCTCTCTCCTCACTCCTCTCTCCTCCTTTCTTAATTCATGTTCCTCTTAAACGCCTCTATCCTTTCCTTGAACAGTGGCTGAAGGTTGTCGGAGAAGAACGAGGTGCAGATGCGGACACCTTGTTGTGTCGAGCCCATGGTGTCGAGCGGATAGACGGCGATGCCGTAGTACATCAGCTCACGGGTGAGTTGCAGGTCGTTCATTCCGGGATATTGTACGGTGAAGTAGAAACCGTCAGCGAGGGGTGCTCCGAGGTCGTTGTCATAAACAAGGTAAAAGCCGTTGGCGAGAAGTACTTCCTTCATGTATTTTGCACGTCTGCCATATTCCCTCACGTCGTCGAGGAAGCAGTAGGAACCATTGCATGCAGCTTCCATAAGTGCTGCCATGGCGTGCTGGACGCTATGCGTGGTGCCACTTGAGAAGGTGTACATCAGACGGTTGGCGAAGAAATTGCCGAACTCGCCTACGCCGAAGTTTTCCTGCAGCGAAGGATAGACGCGGTGGTAGAGCTTGTTGCTTATGCAGCAGACGCCGATGCGCTGACCTGCGTAGGAGAAAGCCTTTGAACCAGAGACTGACAGCATGTAGTTGTCGGTGTAGCGTGCCACTGTTGCCTGATATGGTGCCTCGAAGGGGTGGGAGAGGTCGCGGCGGAAGTCCATGGCGAAATATGCAAGGTCTTCAAGCACGATGAAGTCATATTTCGTTGCCAACTTGCCTATTCCTTCCAATTCCTCTTCGTTGAAGCAAACCCACGATGGGTTGTTCGGGTTGGAATATACGATGCCGCAGATGTTGTGCTGGGCGATTATCTCTTCGAGCTTTGCAATGAGATCCTTGCCGCGGTAGTCGTGAATGTCGAGTCCGATGTGTTTTATTCCAATGACGTCACACTGCGTTGTCTGCACTGGGAAGCCGGGGTCGATGAAAAGTACCGTAGGCTCGCCTTTCTCGTTTGCCACCGACGAGTGTTTCCAAATAGTGAACGTTGCGAAGGTGCCTTGCATGGAGCCTGTGGTAGGTATGCAGCAGAGCGGGTCGATGTCAATGCCGATGAAAGCCTTGACGAACTGCGATGTGGCGTTCTTTATCCTTGGGATTCCTCCGTTAGGTGGATAGATTGTGGCGCAGCCGTTGGCAAGGGCTTCTTGCTCAGCACGGAGGGCTATCTCCGAAGGCTTCAGTCCCGGTACGCCCATCTCAAGGTGAATGACTGTCTCACCTGTCTTTTCCTCAAGGGTTCTCGATAGGCTTTGTATGTCTCTGATAGTAGCTTGTGAAAAGTCGCCGAGACCCATCTGCTCGATGGCCTCAGTGACGATGTCGTAATTTAAAGGTGTATTCATGTTAATTCTTAAAGTTTCTCTTGTCGTTAACGTGCTTTGCCTTTCCTATTGAGCGCTGGATTTGTCCTGGCTCCTTGATGTGGATGTTTGGCTTGATGCCAACCATCGACACGATGCGGTCGTAGAGAGGTTTGATGTATGGCATCTGCTTCGATGGGTTGGGCGAGAAGAACTCGCTGCGGAGCTCCACGTCGAGGTCGAAGGTGTCCTCGTTGTTCTTGCGATCGACGGTGATGAAATACTGTGCCGTGAAGGCTGGGAACTCGGTGAGACAGGTCTCTATCTGACTTGGGAAAACGTTCACGCCGCGTATGATCATCATGTCGTCGGAACGTCCGAGAATGCGGTCCATGCGCACTGCCGTACGTCCACACTCGCACTTGTCGTAGATGAGGCGTGTGAGGTCGCGTGTGCGGTAGCGTATGATTGGCATCGCCTCCTTGCAGAGCGACGTGAACACAAGCTCACCAAACTCTCCTGGCTCGCATGGCTCCAGTGTGTCGGGATTGATGATTTCAGGAAAGAACATGTCTTCCCAGAGGTGTGTTCCGTTCTGATATTCGCACTCGCCGCCAACACCAGGACCGCACATCTCGGTGAGTCCGTAGATGTCGATAGCCTTGATGCCCAGTCGCTCCTGCAGTTCCTTGCGCATGCCCTCTGTCCATGGCTCTGCACCGAAGAAGCCGACGCGCAGCTTTAGGTCTTCCTTCTTCACGCTGTCGCTCTTTTCTATCACTTCTGCAAGATGCAGTGCGTATGATGGCGTGCAGCAGAGAACGGAAGAACCGAAGTCCTTCATCAGCATTATCTGCTTCTCGGAGTTGCCTGCAGATGTAGGCAGCTGAACGGCACCGAGCAGTCCTGCAGCGTCGTGTGCGCCAAGTCCGCCGGTGAACAGTCCGTAGCCGTAGCTCACCTGCACGATGTCGCCCTTCGTCACGCCACCGGCTGCCATGACGCGTGCTGCGCCTTCAGCCCACATAGCGAGGTCGTTCTTCGTGTATGTTCCAACTACGGGCTTTCCTGTTGTTCCCGATGAGGCGTGAATTCTGACCACCTCGCTCTGGGGAACGGCCTGCAGACCGAAAGGATATTCGTCGCGCAGGTCGTGCTTTGTGGTGAATGGCAGACGGTGGATGTCGTCGATAGACTTTATGTCTTCTGGCTTGATGCCCATCTTGTCCATCTTACGGCGATAGAAGGGCACCTTTTCATAACATGTCTTAACTGTCTTGATAAGACGTTCGGTCTGTAGTTTGCGCATGGACTCACGATCCATACATTCCATTGCTCTGTTTAAAATCATAGTTTTATTGTTTTTGAGGTTCACTCCAGAGACCTACCCCCGTCCCCTCCCTGGGGAGGGGGGTGGGCTGCGCGCTGGTGGGTGACCAATTGTTATTAATTGTTTAAAAATATCACTAAAAAATCCCCTATATCATCCGTAATGTACTCCCCTCCCCAGGGAGGGGTAGGGGTGGGCCTACCATTCCTTACTCGTCCTATACGCCGACCCAGTAACTACGCACAGAAGTTCACCCTTTTGGTTGGTGATGCGCATTTCGCAGAAGGGTAGGCGATGGTGGTTGAAGGTCTCGTATGCCTCGGCAATGAGGGTGTCGCCCTCGTGTGCCGACTGCAGGAAGGTGATGCTGTTCTGTATGCCGAGGGTGATGTTGCCGTGCGAGTTGGTCACGGCGGCAAAGGCAAGGTCGGCGAGGGTGAAGTAGGCTCCACCTTGGCAGACGTTGGCGCCATTGAGGTGTCGCTTCTCTACCGTCATCTCGGCGCGTGCATAGCCTTCACGAATCTCGGTGAGCTGCATCCCGTTTGTTGCGGCAAAGCGGTCGCCCTCGTTGAGGAAATCCTTTAGATTATTCATAGCATTTAAATATGTTTTCTACAGTTGCCTGTTTCATCTTCGGTGTGAAGAGGCTGACTATCCAGACCACGGCGAAGCCTCCCACCATTGCCACCGCACCGCAGTCGATGGGGTTGAGGATGGCGTTGCCAAGCATCATGTTTACTACCGTGAGTCCAACGCCCCAGACGAAGCATGCCCATACGGCGATGCGGGTAACGCCCTTCCAGTAGAGTCCCAAGAGGAATGGGGCAAGGAAGGCACCGGCAAGGGCTCCCCACGAGATGCCCATCAACTGTGCAATGAACTGCGGCGGGTTGAGAGCTATCATCAGCGAGAGCACTATGAAGAACACTATCAGCACTCGCATCACGAGTACCTTGCGACGCTCTATCTTTTCTGCCACGATGTCGTCAATCTCGCCACCTTCCACTTCGCCCTCCTGCGATTTCTTGTCGCGATAGATAAGGTCGAGGGTCATTGTAGAAGATGATGTGAGTACCAGTGAGGCGAGGGTTGACATGGAGGCTGAGAGGACGAGGAGCACCACGAGGGCTATGAGCACGTCGGGCAATGTCTCAAGCATGGAGGGCACGATGCTATCGTAGGCATACTTGTGCTTTTCGAGACTGAAGGCTGGCTCAGGGAACAGTCGTCCGAAACCTCCGAGGAAGTAGCAGCCACCCGACACAACAAGGGCGAAAATAGTAGAGATAATCGTACCGCGGCGTATTGCCGACTCATCGGTGATGGAGTAGAACTTGCCCACCATCTGTGGCAGTCCCCATGTGCCGAGCGATGTCAGGACTACAACACCGAGCAGGCTCAAAGGTGCTGGGCCGAACCACGAGGCGAATTCACCCGCCTGGAAGTTGGCAAACAGTCCCGACTTGTCCTCAAGGTCGTGGGCAGTAGGCACTGCATCGCACATCTTCGCCACGGCTTCCGTAAGTCCGCCCTGGTTGTGGAGCACCACGGCAATGACCGTCGTTATGCCGAAGAGCATTATGATGCCCTGAATGAAATCGTTGATAGCTGTTGCCTTGTAACCGCCGAGAATGACGTAGATGGCGGTTAGCAGAGCCATGATTATGGCGCAGTAGGTATAAGGTATTCCAAATCCCATCTCAAAGAGTTTAGAGATGCCCATATACACGCCGGCTGTGTAGGGAATGAGGAATATGAAGGCTATTATGGAAGCCGCCACGCGCAATCCCTCGTCGGCATATCGTGTGCCGAAAAAGTCGGGCATGGTGCGGCTCTGTATGTGTTGTGTCATCAGTTTCGTACGCTTGCCCAGAACGAGCCACGCCAACAGTGAGCCGATGATGGCGTTGCCCACGCCAATCCACGATGCCGACATTCCGTATTTCCAACCGAACTGTCCTGCATAGCCAACGAAAACCACGGCAGAGAAATACGACGTGCCGTAGGCGAAGGCTGTGAGCCAAGGACCTACCGAACGTCCGCCAAGCACAAAGCCGTCAACCGACTTCGCCTGCTTTCTTGAATACACTCCTACTGCCACCGTGACGCAGAGGAAAACTATCGTAAGTAATATCTTTATAAACATAACTATATTTTTTTAGGAGAGTTAAAGGAGTTCAGGGAGTTAAAGACAATAGTGATTTCGCTTTGGGGTTAGGGAGTTAGCAAGCCACAGACATACGTCTTTAACTCCTTGAACTCCTTTAATTTGTAACTCTTAATTCTTCAGAACGCTACTTGTATTTGTGTTTGAATGATGCTTTGGTTTTCGCCTTGCAGCATTTTCATTGCATCGCTGCGGAGACTGTAGGTGTATTGTGCTTGCAGACGACATTTCTTGAATATCCAATACTGGAGTCCTGCCATGAGGTTTGTCTTCTTTATTTTGGCATCTGTGTTGTAGTTCATGTAGTCTGCCATTGCCACCACGTCGAGTCCCTTATACACCGGAATGGCAGTGGAGACGTAGGCACCGAAGCTGCCGCAGTCGCCATCCTTGCCTCCGAGCACCTCTGTGCGCACCATCATGCAGCGATTCTTGTGGTAGTCGTTGCCTGTAATCTTCGATTTCCATTCCATTCCCACGGCATAGCGGTTTTGGCGGTATGTCTCGCCCTCCATCACCGTGAGGTTATACTCCGAAGCCTTCACGGCGCAACCATAGCCGAGTTGTCCCGACACTGAGGCGCGGAAGCGTGGGTCGGGTCTGTATTCCAGTTTCCCTATTATGTTCTTTCTGTTGTCCTTGTCGGCAGTGTTTGTCTGTCCGCCGTTCACCACCTCAAGCACGTACCGTAGTTTGCCCTTGAACAGGTCACCGTATGCCATAAGCCCGAGGTCTCGACCAGCAGGATTGCCCATCAGCGGGTCGGCACCGCAAAGCCAAAATACACTTTGCGACATTGGTCCGATGCTCTCCAATACCGTTGGCGACATTGGGTTCTCCATCGATAGCTCAATTTTTGACTGTCCGAAGCGCAGGTTGAACGCCTTTGATGGTCGGTACTCAAGGTAGTACTCTTGCATGTCCTTGCTCTTGAAGTCGTGCATGAAGAAAGCGTAGAACTGTGGTGTGACGTTGGCAGCCACCATCAGTATGGCGCGTTTCATGTCGAATGTGTTTGTGTTCTGTCCTTCTTCGGGCATCGTGGCTGTGTAGCCAGCCTGTGCGTAGCCAGTGACTTTTACTCTCGAAGCCACGGCTTCTGCCCAATACTTTAGGTCTTTCTCCTCGTTTGTCTCTGGCGGACTGGTAGTCTCCGCCCAGGTCATTGTTGCGCACATCATCAGAGCCGCAACGATTGTCGTAGTTTTTTTCATTTGTGTTTGATTTTTTGTGGATGTTATTTTAGTTCTTCTTCTGTTATATAGTCCAGTTTGTTCAGCATTACCGTTTCTTCTGCCTTGTCGTTGTCATCGACTTTCAGCACGACGATGCCGTTGCCGCCATACATGAAAGAGTACATGTATTTTATGGTCACTCTAGCCTTTGTCAACTTCTCCACTATTTCCGCCGCTGCACCAGGTTGGTTGGTGGCAAGGCGGATGGCATAGACGTTGGTTATTGTGGCTGAGATGTTCTTGTCGCGCAGCAGCTTGAATGCCTTTTCGGTGTCGTTGCAGATTACGCGGTAGATGCCGAATCCGTCGGTGTCGCCCAGTGTGCTCACTACGATGCTGATGCCGTTGTCGCGCAGCATCTCAAGAACTCGTAGCAGCGCACCGCTACGGTTCTCCATGAATATTGATAGCTGTTTTATTGTCATAGTTATATTTTTTATTTGAGGCCCACCCCCTGCCCCTCCCTGGGGAGGGGAGAAGGCTGCGCATTGGCGGAGGCCTTTATTGTTAATTGGTTTAATTATTTCTCTACAGTAGCCCTACATCATCCGCATTGGACTCCCCTCCCCAGGGAGGGGCAGGGGGTGGGCCTTATTTATACACCGTTCTCTTGTCAACCACTCTCACTGCCTTGCCATCGCTCACTGGCAAAGTTCCCTTTGGCACGAGTTTTACGATAGGAGTAAGCAGAATTTCGTCCTTTAGGGCGCGGGTTATCTTCTTCTGCAGGGCTGTAAGGCGTTGGAAATCGTCGGTGAAGAGCTGTTCCAGTTCCACCTCCACGGTCATGTTGTCGTTGTTCTCGTCGGTGGTTAGTGTGATGAGATAGTTATTTGCCAGCTCCTTGAACTGCATCAGAATCTTCTCAATCTGTATTGGGAAGATGTTCACGCCGCGCAGCACCATCATGTCGTCAGAGCGTCCGCGCATGCGATCGAGCCTTACGTGGTTTCTGCCACACGGACAGGAGCGTCCGAGTACCCTCGTCAGGTCGCGTGTGCGATAGCGTAGCAGAGGCATTGCCTCGCGGTTGAGCGTTGTCAGCACAAGTTCGCCTATCTCACCGTCGGGCACTGGCTCAAGAGTCTCTGGGTCAACAATCTCAACTATGTAGTAGTCCTCCCAGAAGTGGAGTCCGTTTTGTTCCTTGCACTCGAAGCCCACACCAGGACCGCACATCTCCGACATTCCGAAGGAGTTGTAAGCCTTCACACCCATCATCTCCTCAATGCGCTTACGCTGTTCCTCGGAGTGTGGCTCGGCACCAATGGCAAGCACGCGTAGCTTGGTGTCGCGACGAGGGTCGATGCCCTGTTCCACCATCACTTCGTGCAGGCGTGTTACGTAGGAAGGAACGGCGTGGACAGCAGTAGTGCCGAAGTCGGTCATGAATTTTATCTGTCTGAGCGAGTTGCCCGCAGCGGCTGGAATAGTGAGCATACCGATGCGCTCGGCTCCATATTGGAAGCCCAGTCCACCAGTAAACATTCCGTAGCCAGAGGAGTTCTGAAACACGTCGTCGGGGCGCAAGCCAACCATCCATAGGTTGCGTGCCACTTGGTTTGCCCATTCGTCGAGGTCCTTCTGTGTGTGAAGGATGACGGTAGGATTGCCAGTAGTTCCCGACGATGAGTGCAGTCGCACGCACTCTGTCAGTGGCACTGATGCGAGTCCGAAGGGATAGGTGTCGCGCAGGTCTTGCTTTGTGGTGAATGGGATGCGGCGAATGTCGTCAACGCTTGTAATGCTCTCTGCCGTCACGCCAGCCTTCTCCAATCGTTCCTTGTAAACGGGATTGTTCATGCAGTGCTCGACAGTAGCTTTCAGTCGCTTCACCTGCAATGCCTCAATCTCCTCCCTCGACATGGTTTCCAACTCAGGGTCGAGGTATTCTGACTTCCAGTCAGGTAGTGGTCTTCTGTACATATATTTTGTTATTTAGGGGTGAGAGGTGAGGGGTGAGGGGTGAGAGGTGAGAGAATACTGCACTGCGCAGCAATTCAACCTTCAATATTCAACCTTTAACATATCTCTCACTTCTCACCTCTTTAATTACTTGCCCCCATATCAAACGCCTTGAGGTTTGCTTCCACAATGGCTTCGCCTTTTCGGGCAAATATTGTGGCAACGGCGTTGCGGAGGGCTTCCGATGAAACTATCTCGATATATTTCGCAGCCATTCCGAGCAGTACCACGTTGGCAGAGCGGGCTGAGCCAGCCTCCTTTGCCACGTTCTCGATGTCGAGCATCACCACCTTGTTGGGCAGTGCGTTCAGCTCGCCGAACAGGTCTTGCTCCTCAGGGTAGTTGGGAATGTTGACGAAAGGCTTGTTGCTTGTCACTATCACTCCGTCCTTTGCCAGATAAGGCAAGTAGCGCAATGCCTCCATCGGTTCCATGGAGATTATCACTTCGGCTCCGCCTTTCTGAATAAGGTCGCTGTAGATGGTCTCTGTCGAGAGGCGGAGGTTCGACTGCACGTCGCCACCTCTTTGGCTCATTCCGTGTACCTCAGCCTGCTTCAGGTTGATGTTTGCCTTTGTTGCTGCCTCGCCTATGATTGTTGCGATGGAGAGGATTCCTTGTCCTCCCACACCACATAAGATAATATCTTTCTTCATTTTCTTCTCTTTTTGAGTGGTGAGGGGTGAGAGGTAAGGGGTGAGAGAATAGCTCTCCTTGCTTTTTGCCTATGAGGTAATCTCTCACCTCTCACTTCTCACCTCTCACTTATCACCTCTAATACTAATTCTTTCTCCTTTCCCTCGCGTGCCTTGCCGCTGTCTGGATGCACTCGCGACGAGGAATGATTACTGATACTCCGTTGTACTCTATCTCCTCTTTTATGGTGCGTGTAATCTCCTCCATGTTCTTTGGCAGGGGAACAACCACGCGTACGTGATCTGGCTCTACGCCAAGTCCGATGCAGATTGCCTCAAACTTGTTTGTGCCGGCAGAGTCCTGACCGCCTGTCATTCCGGTGGTGAGGTTGTCGGAGATAATCACCGTGATATTCGACTTGTCGTTCACGGCGTCCAGCAGACCTGTCATTCCCGAGTGGGTGAAGGTCGAGTCGCCTATCACGGCTATGGCTGGGAACAGACCTGCGTCGGCGGCTCCCTTTGCCATGGTTATCGATGCGCCCATATCAACGCAGCTCGACAATGCCTTGAATGGAGGCAGTGCGCCGAGCGTGTAGCAACCTATGTCGCCGAAGATGCGGTGGTCGGGATATTCCTCTGCCACCTTGTTCAGGGCGGCATAAACGTCGCGATGTCCGCAACCCTGGCAGAGCTGTGGCGGACGTGCCGCAAGGTTCTTTGCTGCGGGCAGTGTCTCAGGCAGTTCCACGCCAATGGCTGCAGCTACAGAGTCTGGTGTCAGCTCGCCTGTGCGTGGCAGTGCGCCGGTCAGTCGTCCCGTCACGGTGTAGCCCGTTCCGAGTATACCCCTCACAGCTTCCTCCACTACAGGCTGTCCGTCCTCCACCACAAGCAGCTTGCCGCTCTCGCGAGCCAGCATCTGTATGCGCTGCTCAGGCAGTGGGTACTGTGACACCTTTTCTATATTATATAGGGCGCGCTTCTCCTCAGGCAGCTGCGCTATGGCTTCCTTCACGTAGTTGTAGCCGATGCCACAAGCCACTATTCCGGTCTTTTCCTCTTTCTTGTCAAGTTCGGTATATTCGCTCTTGTTGAAAGCCGACTTGTTGCTTGCCATCAGCATTTCGTCCTGCTTGCCAATCAGCGCGTCGTATTTCTTTCGTGCTATTCCTGGCAGCAGCACCCAAGCGTCGGTGGAGATGTTGATGCCGTTCTCCTCGCGTGGCTCCTTCACCACAACACCTGCACGGGAGTGGGCGAGGCGTGTCACTACGCGCAGCAGTACTGGTTCCTTTATTGCCTCAGAGTAGTCGAAGGCAACGCTCATCATGTCGTAAGCCTCTTGCTGGTTCGATGGCTCGAAAATAGGAATCAGTGCAAACTTGCCATAGAAGCGCGAGTCCTGCTCGTTCTGGCTTGAGTGCATCGAAGGGTCGTCGGCGGCAAGCACCACCAGTCCGCCCTGCACTCCAGTGATGGCACTGTTGATGAAAGCGTCGGCGCAGACGTTCATGCCCACATGCTTCATGCACACCAAGGCACGCTTTCCTGCATACGACATTCCAAGTGCCGCTTCCATTGCTGTCTTTTCATTGGTACACCAGCGCGAGTGTATTCCGCGCTCTTTGGCTAACGGGTTGTTTTGGATGAACTCGGTAATCTCTGTCGAAGGAGTGCCAGGATAGGCATACACTCCGCTCAGTCCGGCGTGTATGGCTCCGAGTGCAATCGCTTCGTCTCCAAGAAGAAGTTTCTTTTCCATCTATCGTGTTATTTAGTTTATAAAAATGTATTTTTTTGGAATTGGCTGCAAAGATAGCATTTTTTCTCGTATTAACAATAGAAAAACGTTTTTTTTGCACATTTTGTGTTAATTTGTCTATTATTTCCATTCTTTCACCGCCATTTTGCTTGTTGTTGCTTCCTTCCGACAACGTTTTCATTGTATTCTCAGAGGTAGAGTTTGTAATTTCAGGCGGTGCTAATTATACCATTACCTTTGTTTTTCGTCACAATGATACAAATCCAAATGTTTATGTAACAAAACGACGCTTCCGTTTTGTATAAAATGACTAACTTTGCAGAAGAAAATAATTACTTAACAATAACTGAATTAAATATGTTTAAAACGACCAAATTATTTAGGACATTATGTCTCGCGCTGATGGTGTCGGCGGGAGCAGTGGCAACCGAGGCGCAACCTTGGCAGATGGAAAGACCAGAAGAACCGACAGGCTACAAGGATACCTACAAGGACTATTTCTCTGTTGGTGTGGCGCTTAACTGGCGCAACGTTGGCTCGCCAGAGCAGATGGCAATAGTGAAGAAGAACTTCAACAGCGTGACGGCAGAGAATGCAATGAAGCCAGGGGAGATTCACCCAAAGGAGGACGTGTGGAACTGGGCTGGTGCCGACAGCATAGCAAACTGGTGCCGACAGAACGGCGTGAAGATGCGTGGACACTGCCTTTGCTGGCACAGCCAGTTCGCAAACTGGATGTTCACCGACAAGAAGGGAAAACCTGTAACGAAGGAGGTATTCTATGAGCGTATGCGCAACCATATCCATGCCGTAGTGAACAGGTATAAGGACATTGTCTACGCCTGGGATGTTCTCAACGAGGCCATTGCCGACGGCGACGGCAAGAAGATGCCATGGATGAAGGAGGCACCAAGTCCTTATCGCAAGACGAAGATGATGGACCTCTGCGGCGAGGAGTTTATCATAAAGGTGTTCCAGTATGCACGCGAGGCTGACCCTAACGCCAAGCTGTTCTACAACGACTACAACGCTGCTGATCCCGCAAAGCGCGACCGTATATATAATATGGTGAAGAAGATGAAAGAGGCTGGCGCACCCATCGACGGAATTGGAATGCAGGGACACTACAACATCTACGGTCCTTCGATGGAGGATTTCGAGGCTGCGATAAAGAAGTACAAGGAGATTGTCGTCGAGGTGCAGATAACGGAGCTTGACCTGCGCACCAACGAGGAGATGGGCGGTCAGCTGCAGTTCAGCCTTGGCAAGTCGTATGAAGTGCCTGAATATATCAAGACCTTGCACCAGGCGCAGTATGAGAACCTTTTCCGTGTTATGCGCCGCAACAAGGATGTGATTACAAATGTTACTTTCTGGAATCTCTCCGATGCCGACTCGTGGATTGGCGCCAACAACTATCCGCTGCCAATAGACAAGGACTTGAAATACAAAAAGGTTTATTATGCACTGAAGAACTTTAATCCAGCCGTCGACAATGCTGTGATTAAGGAGGATTTCCGTCCGTCGCCACTCAACCAGCCAGGTCAGCAGTATCCTATGGTCAACTCGCAAGGTTATGCCCGCTTCCGTGTGGGGGCTCCCGATGCCAAGTCGGTAATCGTGAGCCTCGGACTTGGCGGCACGGGCGGCACAGTGCTTCATAAAGACAAAGATGGTGTGTGGACAGGAACTACCGACGGGCCTATGGACCCAGGTTTCCACTACTATCACTTGACCATTGATGGTGGTGTCGTCAACGACCCTGGCGCAAAGAACTACTATGGCTCAGTGCGTTGGGAGAGCGGAATAGAGATTCCTGCTGACGACCAGGACTTCTTCGCATACAAGAACGTGCCTCACGGACAGGTTGTGGAGGTCAACTTCCCGTCGAAGAACACGCCTGCCGACAATCCTCATTGGATAGGCGAGGGTGGCCCAAGGGCATTCGTGTATCTGCCTCCAACGTATGACAGCAAGAAGAAATTCCCCGTGCTTTATCTCCAGCATGGTTGGGGAGAGGACGAGACAGCATGGATGAACCAAGGTCGTGCCAACCTCATAATGGACAACATGATAGCCGAAGGCAAATGTGAGCCGTTCATCATCGTCTGCACCTACGGCATGACAAACGAATGTCGTTGGGGACACATGCACGAGTTTGACTGGACAGTGTTCCAGCGTGTTCTCGTGGAAGACCTCATCCCTTATATCGACGCTAACTTCAAGACCAAGGCAGAGAAGCGCTGGCGTGCCATGGCAGGCTTGTCGATGGGTGGAATGGAGACAAAGATGTGTACGCTGAAATATCCAGAGGTGTTCGGTTCTTGGGGCCTTCTCTCAGGTGGCACATATACTCCTGAGGATTTGGCATCACTGCAGGGTGCAGGCGTGCCATCATATATTTTCATCAGCTGTGGCTCCAAGGAGAATCCCGACGGTGTGACCAAGGCTGCCGAGGCTCTCAAGGCTGCCGGATACAATGCCGAAAGCTATGTTTCAGAGGGCACTGCCCACGAGTTCCTCACATGGCGCCGCTCACTGCGCGAGATGGCACCGAAACTGTTTAAGAAATAGTTTATTGCTCAGTTGACGAGGTGACAAGTATAGGAGTTGACAAGTTGACGAGTTGATAGTGCTATAGTCAAAATGGCATAACAAACAACTTGTTTACTTGTCAACTCGTAAACTTGTCAACTAAAAAAATATTAATATGAAAAATCGACTAATCATTATATTTACACTTCTGTGTGGCGTACTCTTTAGAGTGAACGCATTAGACAAGGCGATATCGGAAGACCTCTCTGTTGGCGGTACGCAAAGAAACATGCTTGTCTATGCCCCTTCAAACCTGCCGAAGAACGCGCCTCTGCTCATTTCGATGCACGGCATGAACCAGGATGCACCCTATCAGCAGGGGATGGCAAATTGGGAAGCCATCGCAAAAAGGGAAAAATTCGTTGTTGTCTATCCTAACGGCATCAACAAGTTTTGGGATATCAGAAACACTTCACTTCCTGACAACAAGGACATGCAATTCCTAAGCGCGATAATCGACGCTATGGCGGCACGATACAAGATAGACACCAAGAGGGTCTATCTCTCCGGATTCTCCATGGGTGGCATGATGACATACTTCTGCGCCAACTACATGGACGACAAGTTTGCTGCCTTCGCTCCTGTCAGCGGCTATCTGATGTGGGGCGACCCATTGTGCAGCTCGCGTCCCATACCTCTTATACATACTCACGGAAATGTGGATGACGTGGTGAAATACGATAATGTCATGTCAACAGTAGGGGCATGGGCAGCGCATAATAGATGCAAGAGCTCTTCCACCACAGTAACGCCGTGGCCAACGGACAAGCCCGACTCAAAGTGCTCGCGCACTACTTGGGAGGCAGGAGACGGCGGTGTGGAGGTGGTGCTGAACACTCTCGACGCAAAGGGACACTTCCACAGCAACGACCCCGCAGGAGTGATGACGAGCGAGGAAATATGGGCGTTTGTAAGCAAATACTCCTTGCCTGAGAAGAGCAAGATCTATAAGGACAACTTCCTCATGGCTATAAAGGACGCCAAGGAGACACTTGAGGCTGCCAAAGATGTCACACGCAATGAGGCGTTGACAGCACGCATCGCCTTAAAGGAAGCAGTGGCTGCCGCCGAGGCTCTCACAACGGTTAATGCCGATGCCTATCCAGCCGAGACAGAAAAGCTGAAGAACATCACCGCAGCACTGTCGCAGTGGATTGGTGTGCCAGAGACTGCCGACCCAAACTTCCACATTTACCTATGCTTCGGACAGTCGAACATGGAAGGCAATGCAAGGGCAGAGGCTCAGGACTATGAGAATGTGCCTGAGAGATTCAAGGTGATGGCTGCCGTGAACTACAGCAACCCAAAGCGCGAGACGGGCAAGTGGTACACTGCCGTTCCACCAATCTGCCGTCAGGGCACGGGACTGACACCAGCCGACTATTTCGGTCGCACCATGTGTGAGAACCTGCCCGAGAACGTGAAGGTTGGCGTTGTGCATGTCGCCATTGGCGGCACGAGCATAAAGGGCTTTATGGAGGATTCCTGTGAAGTCTATATTGCAGGCGAGGCGGACTGGTTCAAGAACATTATGGCAAACTACGACAACAATCCGTTCCGTCGCCTTGTGGAGGTGGCAAAGAAGGCTCAGATGCATGGTGTCATAAAGGGAATACTGATGCACCAAGGCGAGACCGACAACGGCAATCCGCAGTGGCCTGTAATGGTGAAGACGGTTTATGAGCGTATTCTCAATGAGCTTAACCTTTCTCCCGAAGATGTTCCCCTGTTGGTGGGCGAGATGCTGAGAGAGGAGAACGGAGGAGCGTGCTGGGGACAGAACAGCAACATCGCCACACTGCCAAACATCATCCCCAATGCCCATGTGATATCGTCAGAGGGATGCCCAGGCAATGGCATCGACAAGTTCCATTTCTCTGCAGAGGGTTATCGCATCCTCGGAAAGCGCTATGCAGAGACAATGCTCAATATCCTTGGCGTAAAGAAGCCTTTGGCGGCTTCCGCAAAGACAGAAAAGACATGGACGGACGTTGACTATGTTGGCGACGGCATTGAGGGGCACAAGATGGACATTCACGTGCCAGACGACGGCAAGGACAGCCATAAGGTGATAGTACTCATCTATGGCAGTGCATGGTTTAGCAACAACGCCAAGGCAATAGCGTTCCAGTCTTACGGCAAGCAGTTGCTCGACGGAGGCTTCGCCGTGGTGAGCATCAACCACAGGGCAAGCACCGAAGCTAAGTTCCCCTCGCAGATTAACGACGTGAAGGCAGCAATACGTTTTGTTCGCGGCAACGCAGCCAAGTATGGTTTTGACACTTCGTTTGTGGGAATCACCGGCTTTTCATCCGGCGGTCATCTGTCCTCACTTGCCGGTACGACCAATGGCGTGAAGACCAAGAAGTTTGGCAAGGTGGAGGTGGATATCGAGGGCTCGCTTGGCGACTATACCAAGGAGAGCAGCAAGGTGGATGCCGTGGTTGACTTCTTCGGACCTATCGACATGAGCCGCATGGAGCGTTGCGAGACTTACAAGGACGACAACTCTCCAGAGGCTGTACTGTTGGGATGCAGTCCGTCGAAGAATCCCGACCTGACAAAGTCGCTGAGCCCAATGTCGTATATCGACAAGAAAGACCCAAAGGTCCTTGTCATCCATGGCGATGCCGACTCCGTGGTGCCTTATTGCCAGAGCGAGTTCTTTGCCAAGGCCTTGAAGGACAAAGGTGTGCTTGAGGACTTCATCACCGTGCCTGGTGGCAACCATGGTCCCGTGACCTTCAACGACAACACGTTCCAGCGAATGGTCAACTTCTTCCAGAAGGAGGCAGGCATGCCAGAGACAAAACTCCCTTAGGCTTCTGACGCTAATATCCAACGCCAATAAGCCACTGGGGGTTGGTAAACAACAGGGAGTGGTATATTGATTCTCTACTGAGTGTCAATGTGCCAGTCCCTGAATATTTTTTGCATTTTCCCATTCGTTTATAATAAAAGGTGGAAAAATCAGTAATGTAACATTTCCGAATGTATATGAGACGATTTTAAAGTTATGTATGGGAAAAAATCCGTAATTTTGCAGACGAAATCAATAACGACAATAAAGATGAGGCTACTCACATTAAGCATTATGCTTGCTGCCACAATGTCGGCAGCGGCACAACAGAAACAAAACTTCAATCTGCCGATTATCCAAACCAAATACACGGCAGACCCAGCACCCTATGTGCATGGAGATACCGTATATCTCTATACCACCCACGACGAGGATGATTCTGAGGGATTCAAGATGAAAGACTGGTTGCTCTATACCTCTACCGACATGGTCAACTGGCAGGATCATGGAGCGGTGGCTTCGCTTAAGGATTTCACTTGGTATAAGGGAAACAACGGAGCATGGGCAGAACAGGTGATTGAGCGCAACGGCAAGTGGTATATGTATTGCCCGATACACGGCAATGGTATCGGTGTGCTCGTTGCCGACTCGCCCTTTGGTCCATTCAAAGACCCGCTTGGCAAACCGCTCGTGTGGCGACAGGAGCATTGGTATGACATCGACCCGACAGTGTGGATTGACGACGACGGACAGGCTTATATGTATTGGGGCAATCCCCACACATATTGCGTGCGACTCAACGAGGATATGATTTCCATCAAGGGCGACATCATGCAGATGGACCCCATAGGCGACTATCAGGAAGGCCCTTGGTTCTGGTCGAGGAAGAATGCCCGTGGCGAGAAATGGTATTATCTCGCTTACGCGTCAACTTGCTGTCCCGAGGGTATTGGCTATGCCATGAGCAAGTCGCCCATCGGACCGTGGGAGCATAAGGGGCATATCATGGACCACACTCCACGCACACGAGGCAATCATCCCGGTATCATCGAGTATAAGGGCAAATGGTATTGCTTCGGACTTAACTACGACATCTTCCGACTGGAGACAAGCCGCCATGCCGAACGCCGCTCAGTGTCGGCTGCCGAGATGACCTACAATGCTGATGGCACAATACAGGAACTGCCTTATTTCCTCGACTGCAAAATGGAGCAGGTGGGAACATTCAATCCATACCGCCGTGTTGAGGCAGAGACCATGGCTTGGGGATATGGACTTAAGACTACACGCGAGAATCCTTCAGGTCCGTGGAATCCCACGCTCTTTGTCACGGATATCGACGATGGCGAATACATCCTTGTCAAGGGCGTTGACTTTGGCAGTGGCGCCAAGGAACTGAAGGCAAGTTGCTCTTCCCTGTTGCTTGGCGGAAAGATAGAAATACGTCTCGACGCACCCGATGGCTGGAAGGCAGGAGAAATCGACGTTCCAAACACGAAGTTCAAATACGAGACCTTCCGCACGGAGCTAACAAAATGCAAAGGTGTGCACGATGTCTATTTCGTGTTCAAGAGCACTTCAATGCAGAAGAAGAACCTCTTCAACTTCGACTGGTGGGAAGCTATTAAAAATTAAAGAATTAAAATATTGAAAAATTAAAGGATTAAAGAAACGAAGTTCGACGAAGTCAATAAAAAAATTATCATTGAGGATATGAGAAAGTATATTTATTCATTTATGTGCTTGGCATTGCTAATGTCAGGAACAGCCACAGCCTCAGCACAGAATCCTGTTGTGCAGACGTGGTTTACCTCTGACCCTGCACCTATGGTCGATGGCGACAGAATGTATATGTACACCGGACACGACGAGGACGGAGCAGACTTTTTCTGGATGTACGAATGGCGTTGCTATTCGTCGGCGGACATGGTGAACTGGACAGACCATGGCGGACTTATGTCGTTGGACACTTTCAAATGGGCAGACGACCGTGCCTGGGCGGCACAAACCATAAAGCGCAATGGAAAGTACTATTGGTACATTTGTGCCCATTCAACCATTACAAACGGCATGGCCATCGGTGTGGCTGTGGCTGACTCGCCGACAGGTCCTTTCAAGGATGCGTTGGGAAAACCGCTCTTCGACAATGGCAGTTGGGACAATATCGACCCTACCGTTATGATTGACGACGACGGTCAGGCCTACATCTATTGGGGTAATCCACAGCTATACTTCGCCAAGCTGAACAGCGACATGATTAGCATCGACGGCGAAGTGAAGAAAATACCT
Source organism: uncultured Prevotella sp. (assembly GCA_945833995.1). Classification (GTDB taxonomy): domain Bacteria; phylum Bacteroidota; class Bacteroidia; order Bacteroidales; family Bacteroidaceae; genus Prevotella. Next base: position 13,964 of record CAMAGM010000001.1, on the reverse strand, counting down.
ATGACCGAGGAAGGCTTCGGCGCTCCTTCCATGAAAGAAAGGGTGAAGGGCAAGAAATACAAGGACTGCTATACCGAAGGTCCGTGGATAACCAAACGTAACGGCAAGTATTGGATGCTCTATGCTGCAGGAGGCGTGCCTGAGCATATTGCCTATTCTGTCAGCGACAAACCCGAAGGACCATGGAAGTATATAGGGCCGATAATGCCTCTCGAAGACACTAAGTCGTTTACCAACCACTGTGGTGTGGCAGACTTCAAGGGACATAGCTACTTCTTCTACCATACAGGCAAGCTTCCAGGCGGCGGAGGCTTCGGCCGCAGCTGTGCCGTGGAAGAGTTCAAGTACAATGCCGACGGCTCGTTCCCTGTTATCCATCACACTGACAAGGGCGTTGACCCGATAGGAAAGCTCTGCCCCTTCCGGCGTGTGGAGGCTGAGACCATGGCTTTTTCACGTGGAGTGAAGTCTGAGCGGAACGCTGCCGATGGCGTATATATCACGGAAATCCACAATGGCGATTATATAAAGGTACGCGAGGTGGACTTCAGCAGGCAGCCCCGTTCCTTCTCTGCTTCCGTGGCAAGCGGTATGCGCGGTGGAGTGATGGAGCTCCATCTCGACAGTATCACGGGCGAGAAAATTGCTGAGATAAAGATAGGCAATACCGGCGGCTGGGAGAACTGGACATCGGTGAAGGCTGAGGTAGAAAAGACAGTCAGCGGCATCCGCGACCTCTATTTCGTGTTCAAGGGAGAGAAAGGCGTAAAACTGATGAACTTCAACTGGTGGCAGTTTTCCGATGGTTCCGAGATGAGAGCCAACAAGGCAGGACTCATACCTTCTGAAACCAATCTCCCCGGTAGCAACTCTCCCTCGCTCGATATGGAAAATCGTGCACACTTCACTATCTTTGCCCCTAAGACAAGCAGTATAGTGGTGGATGTATGTGGCAAGAAATACCCGATGGAGAAGGATGTCAACGGAGTATGGACCTGTGTGACAGACCCGCTAGTGGTGGGCAATCACTATTACTTCCTTGAAGTGGATGGGTTCAGGGTGTCTGACCCCAATACCTACACCATCTTCGGATGCAGTCGCATGGCAAGCCAGATAGAGGTGGCAGAAGGCACGGAAGGCGACTATTATCGTTCGCAGCAGGGAGTGGCAAAAGGTCAGGTGCGTTCCGTGGAGTATTATTCAGAGTCGCAGAAGAAATGGCGTCGCGCCATGGTTTACACTCCTGCCGACTACGACAAGTCGAAGAAGAAGTATCCGGTGCTTTATCTCCAGCATGGCATGGCTGAAGACGAGACAGGATGGAGCACGCAGGGCCGCATGAACCATATCATGGACAACTTGATAGCCTCCGGCGAATGCGAGCCGATGATTGTCGTTATGGAGAGTGGCGACATAGAGGTGGGATTCTCACCTCGTCGTGGTAAGGACGTGGAGAATCAGAGAATGCAGTATGGTGCATCGTTCTATACCGTGATATTGGAAGACCTGATCCCAATGGTGGAGAAGACATTCCGCTGTAAGACTGGTCGCGAGAACCGTGCCATGGCCGGACTGTCATGGGGAGGCTTTCAGACATTCAACGTTGTTCTTCCGCATCTCGACAAGTTTGCCTATCTCGGCACCTTCAGCGGTGCCCTCTTTGGCATCGACGTGAAGACCTGTTTCGACGGTGTGTTCCAGGATGCCGACAAGTTTAACAAGCAGGTTAAGTACTTTTTCATGGGTTGCGGAAGCGAGGAGAACTTCGGTACGGAGAAGATGACTTCCGACCTCAAGTCGATGGGCATCAATGTGGAGTTTTATGTGTCTCCGGGCACTCATCACGAGTGGCTCACGTGGCGTCGTTGCCTCAAGCAATATCTGCCACACCTTTTTAGATAAAGACATTTTTTCATTTATTTACAGTCGGGAACTAATGATTCCCGGCTGTTTTTTTTGTAACAAATATCCAATGTTTTGTAATTTTGGCCTAATTTTTATTATTTATGATACATTAGGCAAAGAATATGTAACAAAATAATAATCCTATTGTCTAAAATAGTTTTACCTTTGCACAGATTTTTAACGAAAAGTCAGATAAGTTTAAAACCTATTTATTAATAATTTGCTACAATCTATGAGAATTGTGAAAAAGTTACAAAAGCCACTAGTGCTATTGTTCCTGTTCTGTTTGCTTCCTTTGGGAGCTTTGGCTCAGAACATAGTAAAGGGAACAGTAAATGATGAGAATGGCGACCCAGTCATTGGAGCTACAGTGAAAGTACTTGGTACAAACACTGGTGTAGTAACTGACTTGAATGGTCATTTTCAAGTGAATGCAACCCCAGATGCACAGTTGTCTATATCTTATATAGGATATGGAACGGAAAAAGTGAGTGTTAAGGGGACAAAGGATTTGACTATTGTTCTTAAGCCAGAGGACACAACTCTTGATGATGTTGTTGTCATTGGTTACGGTATCCAAAAGAAGTCCGACCTTACCGGTTCTGTTGCATCGGTAAAGGGCGATGACATCAAGGGTATTTCTACAACAGATGCCGCTTCAGCACTTCAGGGTAAGGCGTCGGGTGTCCAGGTTTTGAACTCATCTGGTAAACCAGGTTCGGGAGCTACCATCCGTGTCCGCGGTTACTCATCTAACTCAAGTAATATTGGTCCATTGCTCATTGTCGATGGTCTTCAGGTATCAAGCATCCAGTATCTCGATCCTTCAATGATTGAGTCAATGGAGGTTCTTAAGGATGCCGCATCAGCTGCTATCTATGGTGCTGAGGCTGGTAACGGTGTTGTTCTCATTACAACAAAATCGGGCAAAAAGGGTAAGAGCAGCATCAATTACACCGCCAAATTCACAAATCAGGGACTTGGTCATGTCGGTAAGCTTCTCAACGCTTCTGAGTTCAAAGACTGGATGGGCATGCAGCTCGGAACCGACCAGGTTAATGCAGATATGAACCAGTATAAGGAACAGTACAACTGGAATCCTAATACAGATACAGACTGGATGGACGCATATTTCGAGAACTCTTGGTCACAGCAGCATACCATCACCTTCGAGGGTGCCAATGACCGTGGTTCATACTTCGTAAGTGGCAGCTATGTTAACCAGGACGGTATCGTAAAGGGCGACAAGGATAAGTACACACGTCTCAGCGCCCAGATTAATGCAGACTATAAGGTTAAGGACTGGTTGAAAGTTGGTACAAACAACTCTATCGAGAGGTGGGAGACACGCAGTATCTCTGAGAACGGCTATGGCTCTTCATTCGAGATGCTTCTTCTCATCGACCCTCTCACTCCGCTCTATTGGACAGACCGCTCGCAGATGCTCGGCGATTATGCTTCTTACTATGACAAGGCAATGGCAGGCGACTCAAGATACGCTCTCTTTGGTGATGCAAACGGTTACTATGCGACATCATACTTCAATCAGCGTCTTGCGGGTGCTAACCCATTCTCACAGCGTGACCGCTCAGAGGCTACAAATGACGGTGTGAACATAAATGGTACAGCATACCTTAACTTCACACCAATTAAGTATGTCACATACACTTCCCGCCTCGGCTACCGTCTCTCATTCACCAACAACGAGGACTATGCCACTCCTTATTACCTCAATGCTCAGACAAAGGGTGACAACTACTCAATCTCAGCTCAGAGCAGCAACTCTATCTGGTATCAGTGGGAGAACTTCGTTAACTATGCACAGAGCTTCGGCAAGCATGATGTTGGTGCCATGGCAGGTATGTCATACCGTCATTATCAGTCAAAGTATGTCAAAGGTGCAGCAAGCGGTCCGGATATCCTTACTGCTTACGATCCTAACTTCCGTTTCCTTGATTGTGTAAACGGAAACGCAAATACAACAAAGACTATCAATGGTATTAAAGGTGAGAGCAGCGCAATCTCTTACTTCGGACGTATCACCTATAGCTATGACAACCGCTATAGCTTCCAGGGTAACTTCCGTGCTGATGCTTTCTCTTCTGAGAAACTTCCTTCATACAACCGTTGGGGTAATTTCTTCTCTGCATCTGCAGGCTGGACATTCTCTAATGAATCATTCTTCAAGAACAATATTGACCCAAGCATCATCTCATTTGGTAAGATTCGTGCCTCTTGGGGTCAGAATGGTAACGTAAACGTGCTTAGCAACTACTCATACACTGCTGGCATCGCAACTAATGGCCAGTGGTATCAGTATGGCGCTGACAACACAGCTACATACGGCTCAATGCCTAACGGTATCGCTAACCCGAACCTGACATGGGAGACATCTGAGCAGATTGACCTCGGTCTTGACATGCGATTCCTCAACGACCGTCTCACTCTTGGTATTGACTGGTACACAAAGACAACCAAGGACCTTCTCGTAAATGCTCCTGCCATGCCAGAGTCAGGTGTTTCATCAATCACAAAGAACGCTGGCAAGGTAAAGAACAACGGTGTTGAGATCGAACTCTCTTGGAGGGATCATATCGGTGACTTCAAGTATGGCATTGCCGGCAACGTTTCGTTCCTCAGCAACAAGTGTACATATCTTGACCCGTCTATCGAGCGTATTGCTGGTGCGACAGTCGAGGGTGCAAGCCCTGGTGCTATCCGCTGTTACTTCGAGGAGGGTGAGCCAATATGGTACATGCGTGGTTATGACTACGTAGGCCGTGCGGATGATGGCACTGCATTGTATCGTGCAGCAGACGGCTCTATCACAAACGACCCGCAGGAAGGTGATATGACAAACATCGGCTCGGGTATTCCTGACGTGACATATGGTATCACTCTTAATGCAGAGTATAAGGGCTTCGACCTCACTGTATTCGGCACAGGTCAGGCAGGAAACGATGTTTACTACGGTTTATATCGTACTGGTTACAACAACGTAGCCAAAGGTGTTTATGACGACTTCAAGTCTGGCAAGTTCCCAGAGGCAAAGAGTGTGTATGGTGACCTTAAGTTCTACAGCTCATCAGCAATGGTATATAGCGGAGCTTTCTTCAAGATTAAGCAGATACAGCTCGGTTACACATTGCCCAAGAGCATAACAAAGAAGGTTTTCATGGAGAATGTACGTGCATATGTCTCTCTTGACGATTTCTTCTGCTTCACAAAGTATCCTGGTCTTGATCCTGAGACATGTACTCAGGAGTATAACTGCCCAGGTCTTGACAAGGGCGTTTATCCTACAATGAAGAAGCTCGTCCTCGGTTTGAGCGTCACATTCTAATGTATCATAATACCAAATTATAAAAAGAAAAAGTAATGAAAAAAATAATATTTTCTGTTGCCTTACTTTCAGCAGGAATAACGTTAACATCTTGCTCAGAGGATTTGCTTGAAATCGAGCAGAAGGCAACAAACAGTACAGATAGCTTCTATAAGACAGATGCAGATGCAAAGTCTGCAGTTACTGCCATGTATGCGACATTCGCTGAAGAGATAAGTGGTAATGAAGGTATTTGGAATGCATACATCATGGGTCTTAACTACGCTTCTGACGATGTGTTCCCCGCAGGTGGCGATATTGCCGACCACTCAGGTTTCCGTGAGTGCGGTGAGTTCCGCTACGACACAAGCTTCGGTCCTGTAAGTGCTCTTTACAACCATATTTACAAGTCAATCTACTCAGCTAACCTCGTTATCAATTACTTTGGTGGTGACAAGGCTGACTCACAGGTTAAGAAAGAGGCTGTTGCCCAGGCAAGAGTAATGCGTGCATGGGCTCACATGCTTGCCGCACAGGTTTACTATCAGCCGCCTATCGTTGACCACCTCATTGTTGATGACAAACCTACTAATGCTGAGTCACAGAAGGCAATCTTCGACTTCTGTATAAAGGAGTGTGAGGAGGCAATGAGCGACATACCTGAGCGTAATGGTCAGAGCGATCAGGAAGGTGCATGGTATGCAACAAAGGGCTTCGCACAGTTTGTCGCCGGTAAGTCAGCTCTCTTCGCAGGCGACAACGCAAAGGCAGCAAGCCTGCTTAAGCCACTCGTTGAGTCATCAAACTACGCTCTTGTTCCCGGTGACCGCTTCCGCGACCTCTTTCATGTTGAGGGTGACGGCTGCGAGGAGAAGATTTTCGAAATCAACTTTTCTGCCAACTCTGCGGCTTCAACTGGTGCAGGCTGGGCATACGGTAATAAACGTGGCCGTTGGATGGTTGCCAACGTTCTCAACTGGCGTGGTGATGATATCGTAGGTGGTGGTAAGAACCCTCAGATTTGTTCAACAGGCGGCTGGGGTGGCGGCTCCATTAACCACGAGTTTGCTCACAAGATGCTTGCCAACGATGGTGACTCATATCGCCGTAAGGCTACTTTCCTCACATCCGATGAGTTCTTCTATGACGCCACTCTCTGTCCATGGAAGAACGATGTAGAGGCAGGCGGTACTCTCTCGACACGTGCGGAGAAGGAGTTCGATCCAAACCGTGGTATCAAAAAGGATGCCGGTTCATTCTCCCGCTCTGATGTGATGGAGGTTAAGATGATGATGCATCCTAATGATTGCGACCCCAACAAGGTGGCTGGTGATAACTGTAACAATACAAACCTCTGCCTTGCACGTCTCGGTGAGGCTTACCTCCTCTATGCTGAGGCATGTCTCGCGTCAGGTAACACAGCTGAGGCACTCAAGTATGTCAATAAGATACAGCAGCGTGCCGGTTCAAAGACCATCTCTTCTTCTGTAAATCTCCAGACTATTCAGGATGAGAAGCAGTATGAGCTTTGGTTTGAAGGCTGCCGTTGGTTCGATATCGTACGTTGGGGTATTGCCAAGCAGTGCTGGGACAAGGTTCTTGATAACGTACCTTATCAGTTTGATGAGTACTGGACATCAGGTGGCACAAAGCCTCATAAACTCGTTTACGAGGTAAGGCATCCTTATAAGGAGGCTAACATCACACTTTCGTTCACAGAAGGCAAGAACGAGTACTGGCCAATCCCACAAACTGTAATCGAGGTCAACGACCAGATGCATCAGGTACGTGGTTGGGCAAATAATTAGTCTTGAATAAGAATATTGGTTATAAAATCACCTGTATTGATTTTAATATACACTGTGGTTTTTTATCAACTTTAGTTGGTAGAGGGTGTGCCGTAAAGGTTCGCCCTCTATTTTTTTTAATGATGAAAATGGCTTCATAGCCTGGTAAGGGATTCAGCGTTACTATGCTACCATGTCTCCTACTATGGACTATACCGATGCTAACCCGTGACGAGTATGGCCGTTGTACCAAGGGTATGGCTCTCTCTTATCTTGGCGAGGCTTATCTCTGGAAGGCTTACAAGGCTCGTGTAAACGAGAGCAACGAGGCAAAGAGCAAGGAGAACATCCAGTTGGCTAAGCAGGCTCATTTTAATTAGTGTACCCATTTAGGGAATATTGTTAGTTATTTTTAGGCTCTGTCGCGATGACAGAGCCTAATTTTTATTATCTGCAAGTGTTAAAAACCACCATAATGTTTGGTGGTTTCAGAAAAAGTTGTTATCTTCGCAACAGAAAATTTAAATCAATTAATGTTATGGCACTGTCAATAAGAGATTTTCGTAGCAGAATGGCTGCATCATTCGACAATGTTGATGCTGGCGAAAGAGTGATAATTCGTCGTAAGCATCGCCTTTATGCCATTGTCCCTGTTGAGGACGATGAGCAGACTATTTCGCCGGAGTTGCAGGCAAAGATAGAAAAGGGACGTAAGGAATACCTGAGAGGTGAGACCTTACATTTCGAAACGAAAGAAGAAATGAATAAATGGTTGGCATCTCTATGAGTTATAGAATCGATTTTACGAAGTCAGCCCAAAAGGCAATAAAGAAATTGGCGAAGTCTAATCCAGTGAGATTCCATAAGCTTACTGAAGTGCTTGACTCAATAGTCTCGAATCCCCGCTCAGGAATAGGTCATCCTGAAGCCCTAAAAGGTGGAAATGGCGTTACATGGTCGCGACACATCTCTGCCCATGACAGAATCATATATGACATTTACGACGATGTCGTCACTGTCATTGTGCTTGAGGTAGAAGGGCATTACAATGATAAATAACATCTTTGAGATAAACTTAACCTGCATTATTCATACTGTTCCGTCACGAAAGGGCTAAATGGTAGTGCATCAGCGTGAGCACAGCGATGACGATGCAGAATGTAGTAAATCCTACTTTCCAAGAGGAAGAGCGAGCACCACGCTGAGGTGCTGCCAGTTAGACCTTGCAGTAGGAACAAGTAAGAATAATGCAGGTTAAGCAGCCTGCCGTTTCGCAACGACTGGCTGCTGTTGGTCTTTGACTTCTAATACCAAAATAACAATAAAGATTAGTGTATCCATGTACGATGGATAATTGTTCCATGGTGCAAAGTTATGACTTTTTCTTCAACAAAACAAATTGGTGTGACAGAAGGCGCAGAAATGGGACAGATGGCTTTTGCCTTGGTACGAATAGTGTGCAATAGGGACGAATGAAGCTGTATTGACATACTTTTTATGCCAATGTAACATATTTGGCGGTTTTTGATACAATTAGAATCGGCAGTATGGAATAAAAGCAGTAACTTTGCCGCCATAACTAAATGCTATAACATTATGAATATTAGAAAAACCATTTTTGTTGCTGTCCTGATGACAGCAAACTATGCGATGGCACAACAACTGCCATACCAAAATCCCAACCTCTCAGCCCACGAAAGGGCAGTTGACCTTGTTGGTCGATTGACTCTTCAGGAGAAGGCCGACTTGATGTGCGACGAGTCGCCCGCCGTGCCACGACTGGGCATAAAGCCGTTCAGCTGGTGGAGCGAGGCTCTGCACGGACTTGCCAACCAGGGCAACGTGACTGTCTTCCCAGAACCTATTGGCATGGCAGCATCGTTCAACGTGCCATTGGTGGAGCGAGTGTTCAGCGTAGCGTCTGACGAGACCCGCGCGAAATGGAACGAGCAATATCAGAACGGTGTTCCCACAACGCGTTTCCACTGCCTCTCGGTGTGGACTCCCAACGTTAACATATTCCGCGACCCACGGTGGGGACGCGGACAGGAGACCTACGGCGAGGACCCTTATCTGACTTCGCAGATGGGACAGGCTGTGGTGCGCGGACTGCAGGGACCTGAGTCGGCAAAACACCGGAAGCTGCTGGCTTGCGCCAAGCACTATGCCATACACAGCGGACCAGAGTGGAGCCGCCATACGGCAAACCTCAACGACATAACTCCACGCGACCTTTGGGAAACCTACATGCCCGCCTTCAAGGACTTGGTGCAGAAGGCAAAGGTGAGGGAGGTGATGTGTGCCTATCAGCGTTGGGACGACGAGCCTTGCTGCGGAAGCACCAAGCTGCTGCAGCAGATACTGCGCGACGAGTGGGGATTTGAGTATATGGTGGTGAGCGACTGTGGTGCCATTGCCGACTTCCACATGAACCACAAGACCTCGTCAACTCCCTATCACTCAGCTGCCAAGGGTGTCATTGCCGGCACCGACGTGGAGTGCGGTTTCGGCTATGCCTACGCAAAACTGCCTGAGGCTGTGGAGCGTGGACTGATAAGCGAGAAGGAGATAGACAAGCATGTTGTGCGCCTGCTCGAAGCCCGCTTTGAATTAGGTGAGATGGACGCTCACGAGGCATGCGAGTGGTCGAAGATCTCTCCCTCTATCCTTAGCTGCAAGGAGCACAGGCAGCTCTCACTCGACATGGCGAGACAGAGCATTGTGCTGCTAAAGAATGAAGAATTGCTTCCCCTTTCCAAGAAGCAGAAGATTGCCGTCATCGGTCCTAACGCCGACAATATCCCGATGATGTGGGGAAATTATAACGGTACTCCTAATTCTACCGTCACTATCCTCGACGGCATTCGTGCCAAAGTGGGGAAGAAGAATGTTACTTATTTGAAGGGTTGCGACTTGACTGAGGAGTGTGTCGTCAACAGTTTTCTGACTCAGTGCTCCGTCGATGGCAAGAAAGGCATTCGTGGAACGTTCTGGAACAATACCACACGCAGCGGAAAGCCTGTCACAAAGGAGTATTATGTCAACCCGATAGCAGTGACCACCAACGGTCAGCATACCTTTGCCGACGGTGTGAAGATGGAAGACTTCTCGGCTCTCTATGAAACGACCTTCGTTCCCGAAAAGTCGTGCAAGGCTGTTATACGTATGCAGTACACGGGTTCGTTCTCGCTCAAGGTGAACGGCAAGACTCTCGCTGCCGACAGTACATGGCGCGACCAACCGATGCGCTTCGAACTCGATGTTGAGAAGGGTAAGAAATATGAGGTGGAACTGGCTTATCACACTGTGAAGACATGGGCTGCCAATATGAAACTGAATATCGGAGAGGAACTGCCAATAGATTATGCAGAGACTATAAGCAAGCTCAAGGGCATTGAGACAGTGGTGTTTGTTGGCGGTATATCCTCGCAACTCGAAGGCGAGGAGATGCCAGTGGCTATCGATGGATTCAAGGGTGGTGACCGCACACACATAGAACTGCCTAAGGTGCAGCGTGAGTTCATACGTCATCTTGCCGAGGCAGGCAAGAAGATTGTCTTTGTCAACTGTTCTGGCTCTGCCATAGCCCTTGCTCCCGAGGCAGAGCGTTGTGCTGCCATCGTGCAGGCATGGTATCCCGGACAGGAAGGCGGCACTGCCGTTGCCGATGTCCTCTTCGGCGACTACAACCCACAGGGCAAACTCCCCGTGACGTTCTACAAGACAAGCAGCCAGCTGCCAGACTTCGAGGACTACTCGATGAAGGGCCGCACCTACCGCTACTTCTCCGACCCTCTCTATGCTTTCGGCTATGGGTTGAGCTACACGAAGTTTGAAATTGTTATAGAAGGTAGAGGTGAGAGGGTAGAAGGTAGAGATTACCTATCCACGTCAAAAACTGGCTCTAACATATCTCTACCCTCTACCCTCTACCTTCTACCCTCTATAATCATCAAAAACACCGGCAAGTGCGAGGGCACCGAGGTCGTTCAGGTATATGTTCGCCGCTGCGATGATGCCGATGGACCGCTGAAGACTCTCAAGGCCTTTGAGCGTGTGACATTGAAGCCAGGCGAGACAAAGAATGTGGAAATCCAGCTCGACGAGGAGGCTTTCACTCTCTTCGACCCTTCGACCAACACTATGCGTGCCGTCCCCGGCAAGTATGAGATATTCGTAGGCAGCAGTTCACGTCCTGAGGACTTGCAGAAGTTGGAGGTAGAAATTTGAAGATTGAAGGTTGAAGATTGAAGGTTGAAGGTTGATAGCAAAGCGCAGCAATTCAATCTTCAATATTCAATCTTCAATATAAATAGGTTGAATATGAAAAGAAGAACAGTTCTTTTGTCGATGGCAAGTATTGTGGTATCGGTAGCGATGGCGCAAAACCCCATAATACGCGATCAATACAGTGCCGACCCTACGGCTCGTGTGTTCAACGGAAAGATGTATGTCTATCCTTCGCATGACATTGTAAGTCCTGTGGAGCCGGAGAAGAAATGGTTCTCAATGGAGGACTATCATGTCTTTTCGTCGGAGAATCTCACCGACTGGACTGACCACGGTGTTATAGTAACGCAGAACAAAGTGCCTTGGGTGCGTCGCGACTCCTATGCCATGTGGGCTCCCGACTGTGTGGAGAAGGACGGGCGATACTATTTCTATTTCCCTGCCGCTCCGCGCGACACTACCCATCGCGGCTTCGCCATTGGAGTTGCCGTAGCCGACAGACCCGAAGGTCCCTTCATGCCAATGTGGCGACCCATTGAAGGCATCAATGGTATTGACCCTTGTGTACTCGTTGACCCGAAGGACGGAAAGAGCTATATCTATTGGGCTGGCATGGGAATGTGGATGGCAAGGCTGAAGGATAATATGGTGGAACTCGACTCCAAACCCGAACCAGTGAAAAACCTGCCGGATGGATTCAAGGAAGGACCATTTGTCTTTGAACGCAAAGGGAAATACTATTATACCTTCCCATGGGTGCGCGACTCGACTGAGACTCTTGCATATGCCATGGGCGACTCGCCTATGGGACCTTTCGAGTTCAAGGGCGTGATTATGGAGGAGTCGCCGGTGGCTTGCTGGACAAACCATCATTCCATCGTCGAGTACAAAGGGCAATGGTATCTCTTCTACCACCACAACGACTATTCGCCGGACTTCGACAAGCTGCGCTCTGTGCGTGTCGATAAACTCTACTTCAATGCCGACGGCACTATTCGGCAAGTTGCGCCCACACTGCGTGGAGTGGGCATCAGCAGCGCGCGAAACCGACTGCAGATAGACCGCTACAGCAGCATCTCTGGCGGGGCAACGATAGCCTTTGTGGATGAGGGCAACCGCTTTGAGGGTTGGAAGACCATTTTCCCGAAGAAGGGAGCGGCGGTGGACTATGCCAATGTGGATTTTGGCAGTGAGGCTGTCGGCGAGGTCGTAGTGAGGGCAAAGTCGGCTTCCGCAGCAAGTGTAGAGATAAAGGCTGGCGGAAAGACCGTGGCGAGGGTTGATATTCCCAAGTCGTCGGTGTGGCGCGACGTGAGAGTGAGGGTAAAGGAATCTCCAAAGGGAGTGAACGACATCAACGTAACATTAACCAAGGGAAATATGGCTGAGATAGACTATATTGGATTTGATATGCTCATCCACAAGAGCGTTCACCCTTTGACAGGTCTCAATCCCGACTACAACAACTACGATGGCCACGTCCGCCTCTTCGCTTTCATGCACCTTAGTGGGAGATATAAAATAATCACAACTTAACTCCAAAGCCTGTCATAACTTATGACTGATTGCAGTCATAAGTTATGGCAGACCTTCTACCTTCCACCATCCACCCGATATTTCTGCGGTGAAATCCCAGAGTAGCGTTTGAAGGTCTTGTTGAAGTAGGAGTCGTCATCGTAGCCTACTCGGGCTGATATGGCTTTTATCGTGTCGTTGGTGGTGATGAGCAGCAGTTCGGCGGCTTCCATTCGCTTCTTGGTTATGTAGGCATTGGGAGTCTCGCCAATCTCCTTCTTGAAGATGCGGATGAAGTGGTCTTTCGACATGCACGCCATGTCTGCCAGTCCCTCCACGTCAATGGGCTTGTATAGGTTTTGGCGAATGTGGCGTATGATGGTTCTTATGCGGTTGTCGGCAATGTCGGCCTTGGGAGTGGCGTGCTTTAGGAAGCGCGACAGCAGGACGAAGATTATGCCGCGTGACTCCACCTTGTCGCAGAAAGGACGTCGGAAGTTCATGTCGATGTTGCTCATAAGCGTCTTGTGATTGTCATATACATCGGGATTGGACATGGGCAGCTTGAGGAATGGGTTGATGTAGGCAAGCTGTTGCATCAAGTCAATGTCGTAGCCGTTGGCATCAACCTCAAAGGGGAAGTCCCATTTGTCGAGTATGCTTTCCTCCGTCTCGCTGTCCTCGTAGATGTGAATATAATAATGTACGAAATGCGAGTCGCAGACATAGCTGTGGGTTGTGAAAGCAGGAATGAAATAAAGATGTCCTGGAGTGAGGTCGTAGGTGGTTGAGTGCATCTCAACCTTCGCCTGTCCTTCCACAACGAGGTAGAGCCGTGCAAATGGACTTCGCACGTTCTTCCAGTTCCAGTCGCCGTTGTGTTCGGCATATCCCACATTGAGAGTATAGACGTGGAGTTTGTCAATAGAATAGTTCATGGTGCAAAGTTACAAATTAATGTCGATATATTACAATGGAATGTCGCTTTTTTGCAAGATAATCCTTATTTAATTCGCTATTTTTGAAACTTTGTCGATATAATACAATCGAATGTCGTTTTTATACAACGTCTGTTGCTGCTATTTTTATTACTTTTGCAACCAAATCAATAACGAAAAGAATGCAGTATAATGAAATTGGAAAGACGGGAATGAAAGTCTCCAACCTCGGGTTTGGAGCCTCGTCATTGGGTGGCGTGTTCCACG